>JBDSSP010000001.1:0-6408 GCA_039928735.1 Novosphingobium sp.
GGCATGGATGCTGCAACCCGCGAGGAATTATGCTGCGCAGCAATTCGTGCAGCAAAAGCGGTTGATTATGTCGGCGCAGGCACGATCGAATTCATCGCCGATGCTTCGGAAGGCCTGCGCGCGGACCGGATATGGTTCATGGAAATGAACACCCGCTTGCAGGTGGAGCATCCGGTGACCGAGGAGATCACCGGGGTCGATCTGGTTGAGTGGCAGCTGCGGGTTGCGAGCGGGGAGAAGCTGCCGAAGCGTCAGGACGAGCTGGCGATCAACGGCTGGGCGATGGAAGCGCGGCTCTATGCGGAAGACCCGGCGAAGGGGTTTTTGCCCTCGATTGGCCCGCTCGATGTGTTCCAGCTGGACGAGGCAGAAGGTGCCAAAGGGAAGGGGCGCATCGATACCGGCGTCTATGAAGGCGGCGAGGTTTCGCCGTTCTACGATCCGATGATCGCCAAGCTGATCGCGCATGGCGAGAGCCGCGACGATGCGCGCGAGACGCTGTCCGAAATGCTGCAAGACACGGCAATCTGGCCCGTGCGCACCAATGCCGCCTTCCTGATCGCCGCGCTGGCCCATCCGGAATTCGCCGCGGGCGAAGTCGATACCGGCCTGATCGGCCGCGATGGCGAGGCTATGGCAGCTGACCCTTCGCCTTCGGAGGAGGCGCTGACAGATGCCGCCATGGCGATGGTGCCGGCGGGGATCGCGGCGGGCTTCCGGCTCAATGCGGCTCAATGCCGCACCGCGCCGTTCCTGCTCGATGGCGTGCGGGTCGATGTTGCGCTTGCCGGGTCCGGTGCGGATGAGCCCTCGTCTGACATGCTGATCGCCGAGAGTGGCATGGTCTGGCAATTGTCGCCCTGGCGCGTCGGTGGCGGGGCGGCTGCGGCGGGCTCCGGCACCATTCTCTCGCCTATGCCGGGAAAGATCATCGCGGTGGAAGTGATAAAAGGCGATTTGGTCACCAAAGGGCAAAAGCTGTTG
Source organism: Novosphingobium sp. (assembly GCA_039928735.1). Lineage (GTDB taxonomy): Bacteria > Pseudomonadota > Alphaproteobacteria > Sphingomonadales > Sphingomonadaceae > Novosphingobium. The sequence goes on from JBDSSP010000001.1 coordinate 985, forward strand.
ACGCTTGAGGCGATGAAGATGGAACACACGTTGACCGCGCCGTTCGACGGGGTAGTGGCGGAATTGAATGCAGCGGCAGGTCAGCAGGTCCAGGTCGAGGCAGTGCTGGCGAAGATCGAGAAGGTGGAAGACTGATGGCGGGGCGTTATTTCGACGAATGGGCGCTGGGCGACAAGGTCACTCATGGCATCAGCCGCACGGTCACCGAGACCGACAACCTGATGTTCTCGCTGATGACCCATAATTCGCAGTTGGTGCACATCGATGCCGAAGTCGCCCGGGCCTCGGAATTCGGGCAAATCCTGGTCAACAGCTGCTTCACCTTTTCGCTGATGGTCGGCATTTCGATTGCTGAAACTACACAGGGCACTGTCGTGGCCAATCTCGGCTTCGACAAGGTCAGCACGCCGAACCCGGTATTCCTCGGCGATACGCTGACCGGCACTTCCGAAGTCATCGCCTTGCGCGAATCGAAGTCGCGGCCCGATGTCGGTATTGTCACTTTCAAGCACGAGATGACCAACCAGCGCGGCGAAGTGGTGCTGCGGATGGAGCGCACGGCGATGGTCCGTAGGGCGCCAGTGGGCACTTGACACACCGCCAGCACGCGCCGAACCATTCCCGCGGCAACGAAGGCGCACGGCAGATTGCCGACGTGCCTGAGGCCGCGCTGATTGCCATCGGCAGCTTCTTCCACGAACCTTCCGCCGTCGTGCTACGGACCTGACGCGATGACGGGGGATACAAAGGCGGCGCGAGTCAAGCCCGAGGTGACGGTCATGGCTGATCGCCGCGCGCGCATCCTCGCGGTGGCGGCGGCGCGGTTTGCCGAATTCGGCTTTGGCGCAACGACAGTGCGCCAGATTGCCGACGACGTCGATATTCTCTCGGGCAGTCTATACCACCACTTCGCCACCAAGGAGGAAATCCTTGGTGAGATCGTGCGCGATGCGGCCCTGCAGCTGCACCGAATTTCGGTGGGCATCGCCGCTGCTCCAGCCGATGCCGAGCAGCGACTCGTCGCATTGATTCTTGCCGATCTGGGCGAGCTGACTGCGCACCAGTCGGTCCATGCGATCCTGTTCAACGAGCGCAAGTTTTTCCGCCGCAGCCCGGACTTTGGCTATGTGGTGAAGGCCAAGCGTGAGACATATGACGCCTGGCAGCGGGTGCTCAGCGAAGGGTTGGACGAGGGACTGTTCCGACCGGATATCGATATCTTCCTGACAATCTCGACGATTGTCCGCCTGCTCAATGCCGGTGCCGATTGGTACACTCATGAGGACGGCTCGCCGCTCGATACGCTGAAAAACTTCTCGCTCGACGAGTTGACCGACTTTTATCTTGCCTTCATTTTGCGTGCGGTTCGGACTGCCGACCGGGCGGGTGATGCAGTGCCGCGCGAGGCAGCGGAAAAACTCATCGCTCTGACGCAAAATTTGCAACCAAGCGCTTGCTAACAGCTTTTGGGTATGTAATGGCCCGAGCCGTGAAGAGACTCACTTCCTCATCCCTCAACGGGAGAGGCCGGGGGCGGGCCGTATCGGAGAGGATGCGTCATTGGCCTTAAGTGGCCGTGGGCCCGCCCCCAATCTTCTGAAATCCCATTCGACATTTAAAAATCATGCCCGCATAGTCGTGGCTGAGATGCCCGACGAGGCACCACAGGGGAGAATGCGAAATGGCTGAAGCGCCGCAAGCACCTGGCCTCGATTTCAGTGACAAGGTGGTCGTGATTGTCGGCGGTATTCTTGCTGCGATGGCGCTGAGCGTGCTGAACCCGGTCCTGCCATCGATCGACAAGGCATTGTCTCACAGTCCGGCTGACAGCTCGCTGGTGCGCCAGTTGTTCGGATTTACCAGCCTGGCGATGGCGGTTGGCGCGCCGCTTGGGGCCTGGTGTTCCAGGAAGTTCGGCATGCGGCGAATGCTGATCGTCGCCAGCCTGATCTATGCCATTGCCGGAACTGCCGGGCTCTATCTCAATGCCCTGCCGTTGCTGCTGTTCTCGCGGCTGGCGGTAGGTGCCTGCGCGGCGGCGATCCAGGTGATGAGCCTGACGCTGATCAACACCAAATGCGTCGGCAATGATCGCGCGAAATGGATGGGAATCCATGTATCGGTCGCAACGCTGATCACTCTGCCGATCAGCCCGCTCAGCGGACTGCTCGGTCAGATAAGCTGGCATCTGCCTTTTGCCCTATATGTGGTGAGCCTCGCGCTGTTCGCAACACTGATTGTCTCGCCGCGCGATGGCGAAGGGGCAGAGGCGCGCGCTGAGGCTGCTGCACCTGGGGTGTTGAAGGATTCGATCCTGTCATGGTTTCCCTGGCGCTATTTCCCGCTTTCGCTGCTGCTCGGCACCATGACGTTCATGCCGACTGCCTATGGCCCCTTCCTCCTCGCCGAAAAGGCGCACAGGGGGCCGGGCGGGATTGGACTGGTGCTGATGGGCGGGGCGCTGATGGGCGCAGGTCTCTCCTCGCAATACGGGCGAGCTCGGCGCTCGCTCTCGGCTTATCAGGCCTTCATCTTCAGCTTTGCCATGGCAGGCACCGGGGCGCTCACTGCGGCCTTGACCTCAAGCGTTCCTCTGCTGATTGCCGGACTGCTCGCCCACGCCATCGGTATTTCCTGGTTCGTGCCCAACATCATGACAGCGCTTGGCGCCAAGCTGACTTCCGCGCGGCAGGCGCGTGCGGCGGGCCTTGTCAAAACCGCGCACTTCCTTTCCGCGCCGCTGTGCATTTACCTGAAGGATTCGCTGCTGGGCGATTCCGGGGCGAGCACGGCGATGCTGACTGTGGGCGTGATAGCATTTGCGATGCTGGCGCTGATGCTGTTCCGCATGGTGACTGCGGGCAAGGCGGAGGCCGCGCCGGTGTCGTAAGTTTTTGCATGAAAGCTGATTGTCAGCGCAAGGGCCTCAGCTACCTGCAATTTCCTCTTCGTCCCGGACTTGACCCGGGATCCCGCTCACCCCTCCGCAAGCGCCAGGGGAGCTAATCACATACACACATGCACTTTGGTCTCATCATTCGGACCCCGCAGAATCTCCATCATCTGCGGCAGGTCGACCAGCGGGATGTCATTGGTTATGATCGTCTTGGGATCGACGTGGCCCTTGTCCATCTGGTCGGCGATGTAGTGGAATTCGCGCATGGTGTAGCCGACGAGGAATTTCATTGTGACGCATTTGTAAGAGGCCATGCCGGGTATGAACGGGTCCGGGCTGGTGCAGAAACCGAGCGACACCACTTCACCATAGAGCTTGGCATGACTGATCGCCTTGCTCATCATGCCGACCGCGCCGACGCATTCATAGACGATGTCGGGGGTGCCGCCGAGTGCCTCGATCACCTCGCCATGCTCGTTGTCACCGAAGCGCACGAAGGCATCCGCGCCCATTTCGAGGATCATCGCCTTGCGCCGATCGGAGCGCGACATGGCGACGATGCGGTGCGCGCCCAGCCGCCGCGCCCAGTAGATTGCGTAGAGCGCGACTGTGCCGCCACCAAGGATCAGCACGTTGTCGCCCGGCCTGATGCTCGATTGGCGCAGGCCATAGAGGCAGACTGCGAGCGGCTCGATCAGCGCGCCATCGGCCATCGAGAGCGTCGAGGGCATCTTCACCGCGCTGGAGACGGGCACCCGGGCCAATTCGGCAAAGCCATGCATCAGGCCATCGGTGCTGTTGCACAGGATGTGGTTGCCTCCGGCGCAGCCCGCGCAGTGGCCACAGGCGCCCGAGGGCAGCAGGCTGATGCGGTCGCCGACCGTGTAGCCCGACACATTCTTGCCCAGCGCAACCACTTCGCCGGCATATTCATGGCCGAACTGGCTGTTCGCGCCGAAATCGAACATCTCGCCCTTGGTCATCGACAGGTCAGTGCCGCAGATGCCGCAGCGATGGACTTTGATCACAACATCGTCCGCGCGCGGTTCGGGATCGGGGATCGTCTCGATGGTGACCGGCTGGCCGTTGCCGGGATAAATGGCGGCTTTCATTTGCTTTTCTCCACCAGATCGAACCGCTGCACATAATCTCCGAATTGCTCTCGCACCCGCTCGGCGCTCATGCCAAAGTCCGCGAGATCATACTTATGCACGCCGTGCCGCAACTCGGGCTTGTCCTCGATGCGGCGGGCAAAGGCGCTGCGCAGGTTGTCGTCGATGTCCATACCAATGAAATCATAGATCCGCTCGAGCACGGCCATCGGCTGCCCATGGAAATCGGCGTGGACGACATCAAGCACCTGGCCGGGATGTTTTTCGCGCACCTTATCCGAGCGGCGGATATCGCGCGCCCATTTGGCCACTTCGCGGGTCAGCATGTTGTGCGCGCGCTGTTCGCGGCGGCCTTCCTCGTAGTGCGGGTAGGCATGCATCAGCAGCGCGCAGAGCGACGGGATGGCCCTGGCAGGATCTCGGTGGGTCTGGATCACACGTGCTTGCGGATAGATCGCGAACAGCAGCTCGAGCTGTTCGATATGACCTGGATTCTTCAGCAGCCAGCGCTTGTCCGGCTCGTTGCTGCCAATTAACTGCACGCATTTGTAGTAATATTCATAAGCCGCGTCCTCCTGCTGGCATTGCCGCCAGGCGTCATAGGTCGGGCTCGCCCAGTTGCCGCAGGCCCAGATATTGCTGTTGAAGCTGTGCCACAGGATCATGCAGCACTCGTGGACTTCCTCGGCGGCGCGGTGATGCGCGGCGCGGGCTTCGGGAGTGGCGGCGTAGTGCGCATCGAGCCCGGCGACAGTCTTGCGGAACACTGGATATTCGCCCCAGTGCTCGATCGGCGGGCGCGGCATCGGATTGTCGATCAGCCACGTCTGCAGGCCCTGAAAGCGCGGATCGACGGCCATCAGTCGGTGCAGCGCCGTCGTGCCAGTGCGCGGCACGCCGACGATGACCACGGGGTCGAGGATAGGCTTGGCATCGAAGCCCGGGTTGGCCTTCATCGAGGCAATCGCCGAGGCGCGGCTGCGTAGCACCCCGATCACCTGACCCCAGGCGAGGCGCCTGCCGGCCTCATGGAAATGCGCATCATAGTCCATCGATTCCAGCATCACCTGGAGTCCAGGCTGATAGTCGGCCGGGCCGAAATCGGTGGTGCCGAGCTCCTTGGCGACAATATCGTGGAGCAGGTCCGAAGCGCTGCGGAACTGTGCGGGGGGCTCGTATGTGGCGTCCATCTTTCACGGCCTCAAGCATCAGGAATGCCGCCAAGGTTCGGCCCGCCATCAACCGAAATCGTCTGCCCGGTGATATAGCTGGCGGCATCGCTGGCGAAGAATACGATCATGTTGGCCATCTCGTCAGGTGTGCCGGTGCGGCGCAGCGGCATGGCGCTGCTCATCGCGTCCATATCGAGGCCCGCCACTTTCCACGCTTCGAGCACTCTCTCCGAGGCGATCGCTC
>JBDSSP010000002.1:0-12698 GCA_039928735.1 Novosphingobium sp.
TCAGCGGCACGTCATCGATTTCGCGCTTGCCGATCTCGATCCCCTTGTCTCGCAGACGGCGGCCCGAGGAGAGGACATTGCGCTCGAAACTCGTCACGAACTTGTTGTAATTGTTCACTGCGGAATCGAGTCCAGTTCCGACGCGCTTGAGATGTTCCGCTGCAACTGCAAGGCGGTCGTAAAGTTCGCTCCCGGCCCGGCCAATTTCGATTGCCTCTCGCGCCAGCTTGTCTTGCGACCAGACCATGGCAACGGTACGGGCGATGGCGACGAGGTTGGTCGGGGTGGCCAGCAGCACCCGGCGCTGGAAGGCGAAATCCCACAGTTCGGGATCGGATTCCAGCGCTGCAGCGACAAAGTGTTCGCCGGGAACGAACATCACGACATAGTCAGGCGCTTCCTCGAACTGGCTCTGGTAGCTCTTGGCGCCCAATTGCTGCACATGATTGCGCATCGAGGCGGCGTGCAAGGCGAGATGCTGGTCGCGCGATTGATCGTCGGTCGATTCGAACGCAGCCTGATAGGCATTGAGCGACACCTTGGCATCGATCACCAGCTTTTTCTGGCCCGGAATATTGACCACCGCATCGGGCCTGAGCCGACCCTCGTCAGTATCGATTGAATGCTCGGTGACAAAATCGGTGTGCTCGGCCAGCCCGCACTGCTCGAGCACATTGCGCAGCTGCTGCTCGCCCCAGCGCCCGCGCGCCTTGGGGGCATTGCGCAGCGAATTGCCCAGTCGCGCCGCCTCGGCGCGCACTTGCTCCTGCCCTTCGCGCATCGACTGGATCAGCCCGCCAAGCTGGCCAAACGCATCGACGCGCTCTTTCTCAAGCTTGCCGACTTGCGCCTCATAGGCAGCGAGCCGCTGTCCGACTGGCTCCAGCAGCGTGCGCATGCGTTCGGCGCTGGACTTTTCGCTTTCACTGAACCGGTCGGCGGCGCGTTTGAGAAACACTTCCTGCGCGCCTTCAAGCACCTTTGCTCCCGCCGCTTCGAATTCCTTCTTCAACGAATCCTGCGCGTCCAGAAGCAGGCGTTTCTGCTCGTCGAAATGCACGGCATTGGCCTTGAGAGTCGCCAGTTCCGAGGTGATAGTGGTAAGCTGCATCGTGAGTTTGTCGGTCTGCTCAGCCTTGACGCTGGCCCCGGCAAGCTCTGAAATTGCCCTGCGAAATTTCTCGTCCAGTTCGCGCGCTTCACTGTCGCGGGCGGCAAACCGCTCGCGCCACTCATTGAGGGGGCGCGATGCCAGAAAGTTGCCGACAAGCGCTCCGGCGATCAGGCCCAGCACCAAGGCAATCAGCGCAAATAAATCGGGGCTCATCACACCTGTCCTTTTGGAACGAAGCACGAACTTATAGCCAACCCCCGCCAGTGGCAAGCCGCTACGGAACTAATGCACAGACTGCTGGTTTTGCAACTGCGACGCCCACCAAAAACACGGAGAAGCGCAATGTCCATTCAGGCGATGATCTCTGAACATCCTCATGTAACGCCCGAAACCAACAACGAATCACTGGGTCTTGCGGTCAAGCATGCAATGTATTGCGCAGCAATCTGCAACAGTTGCGCAGACGCCTGCGTCGCCGAGCCCATGGACATGCGCCAGTGCATCCGCTTGTGCACTGACTGCGCGGATGTCTGCACCGCGACCTATCGGATTGCCAGCCGCCGCACCGGCGGAGACCGCCAGCTTATCCGGTCGCTACTGGCGACATGCATCGAAGTTTGCGAGCGCTGCGCGGAAGAATGCGAATTTCATGAGAACGCACACTGCCATCGCTGTGCGCAAATGTGCCGCGAATGTGCGGCCGACTGCCGCGCAGCGCTCGTAGTGCTAAACGAAGAAGCGCATCACGATGCGCATCATAGTGCACATTAGAATCAAGCCGCCTTGCGTTGTTTTTCCAGCCTCTTGATCGCCATCTGGCGTTTCAGCCGCGAAACCCGGTCAAGAAAGACAATGCCTTCAAGGTGGTCCATCTCATGCTGCAGGCAAGTCGCCAGCATACCATCGATTTCGGCTTCATGGCTCTTGCCGTCCAGATCCCGCCACCGGGCACGGATGCGGGCCGGGCGTTCGACATCGGCATAGATATCCGGGACTGACAGACAACCTTCACTATAGACCGAAAGCTCTTCGGATTCCTCGATAACTTCTGGATTGATAAACACCTGCGGCTCTTTCCTGAGTGGCTGGTGGCTGTGCTCATGGCCGCCGTGCGCTGTACACACTTCAGGCTCAGCATCCTCGTCCTCAGGCTGCAAATCGATGACCAGGACCCTTTGCGGCACCCCGACCTGAATAGCAGCGAGACCGATGCCAGGCGCATGGTACATCGTCTCGAACATGTCAGCGACGAGAGTGCGGAGATCCTCGTCGAACTTTTCGACTGGATCAGAGACCTCCTTGAGGATGGGATCAGGGATCTCGATGATAGTGCGAATGGCCATGGGGGGCAGATAGTAGGCCTCGTTGCCGCAATCAACCCATAGGACGTCGGGCTCGCAAAGCCTGCGCCAAAGTCCCCTCGTCGAGATAATCGAGCTCGCCGCCCACCGGCAGGCCATGCGCTAGCTGAGTAATGCGCAGCGGGAAGTTCTCCAGCCGCTCGGCGATATAATGCGCGGTGGTTTGTCCTTCGAGTGTGGCGTTCATCGCCAGCACCACTTCATCAATGCCGCCTGCCGAAACGCGCTCGATCAGCTTGGCGATGGCGAGGTCTTCGGGACGAATCCCGTCAAGTGCGGATAACCTTCCGCCCAGGACATGATAACGCCCTGCAAACAGCCGCGAGCGATCGAGCGCCCACAGATCGGCGACATCTTCGACCACGCACAAGCTGCGCGAATCGCGGCGTGGGTCCGAACAGATCGCGCAAGGATCGGAGGTATCGACATTGCCGCAAGTCCGGCACTCGACCAGCCCTTCGCGCACTGCATCGAGTGCATCCAGTAACTGAACCAGCGAAGTCTCGCGCCGCTTGATCAGCCACAGCACGGCCCGCCGGGCCGAGCGCGGCCCCAGCCCTGGCAGGCGCGACAGGGCGGAAGTCAGTGTCTCAATCTCTTGCGATGCCATGGCGCTCCAGATAGGGCGCTGGGGCCGCCTAAGGAACCCCCCTGGTCCGCGAGGAAACCTCGATGCGTATCATCTTTATGGGAACGCCCGATTTTGCCGTGCCTGCACTCAAGGCGTTGGCCCAGGCCGGGCATCATATCGCGGCGTGCTACACCCAGCCGCCGCGTCCGGCTGGCCGGGGCAAACAGCTCCAGCCCTCGCCCGTCCAGCACGAGGCCGAGGCGATGGGAATTGCGGTGCGCCATCCGGTCTCGCTGAAGGGTTCGGAAGCGCAGACAGAATTTGCCGCCTTGTGCGCGGATATTGGCGTGGTCGCCGCCTATGGCCTGATCCTGCCGCAAGCGGTGCTTGATGCACCAAGGCTGGGCTGCCTCAACGTCCACGGGTCGCTGTTGCCGCGCTGGCGCGGGGCGGCGCCGGTGCAGCGGGCAATCCTGGCTGGCGATCTGGAAACCGGCATTACCATCATGCGGATGGAAGCCGGTCTCGATACCGGGCCGATGCTGGCGGCGGAAAGGTGTCGCATTGGCTGCTTGACTGCGGGCGAGTTGACCTCGCAACTGGCGGATATCGGCGCGCGGCTGATGGTTGCGGTTTTGGCGGACATTTCCCGCAATCGTGAAATTCCGCAACCTGAAGTGGGCGTTACCTATGCCAGCAAGATCGACAAGAGCGAGGCTCGGCTCAACTTTGCTCAAAGCGCTGAACAGGTCGAACGGCAAATCCGTGCCTTCGCCCCCACGCCCGGCGCCTTCTTCGAACTGGAGGGCGAGCGTTACCGCGTGTTGGCGGCCGATCTCGCTGAGGCTAGCGGCGCGCCCGGTACCGTGCTGGACGAGCACCTGACCATCGCCTGCGGTAATGGCGCAATCCGCCCTGCCCTGATCCAGCGCGCCGGGCGTCCCGCCATGAAAGCAGCTGAGCTGCTGCGCGGGCGGGCGATCGCATGGGGCACTCAGCTCAACTCCTGAATCAGAAGCGGTTGTAGCTTAGAACCTCGGACACTGGCTTGCGCCACGCCTTCCTGAAATCCGTGCCGATGGTGTAGGCAACCGGGAACATGCCTACCTGGGTGTACTCGTCATAGGGAATCCTCAGCAATGCGGCGATTTCCTTTTCCCTGCGCGAAGTCACTGTCGCCCAGCACGAACCCAGCCCGCGGCTGCGCAACGCCAGCATGAAGCTCCACACCGCCTGGACAATCGAACCCCACATGGCGGCCTGATCAACCACACCTTTGCCCTCGGCGCGGCCAGGCATAAGCGGGATCAGCAGTGCGGGCATCTGACCGATCTTGTCAGCCAGCGCATAGGCTGATTCGAGCAGCTTGGCCTCCTCCGGGTTATCCGATGTGTCGCTGAACTGGGTAGTCTGTTGGCCGCTTCGCAGTATGCCCATCGCCGCGCGGTATTCGTCGCCCAGCTTTGTGACCATTTCCGGATCGTCGACGATGATCCAGCGCCATAAATTCTTGTTCGAACCATTGGGCGCCTGGAATGCCAGCTCAAGGCATTCTTCGAGCAGCGCGCGCGGCACCTTGCGGCTCACGTCGAGCCGCTTGCGCACGGCGCGAGTGGTGGTGAGAATTTCATCACAGGTCAGATCAAGCTGGTTTATCGCCATCAGTTCCTATCCCACCGCCGGGTCCGGCACCCCGCCAAATCTGGCACGCCACTGGGCCATTGCCTGCTCGCCCACGAATGGGTTGTGGATGCGCTCACGCCCCATCGTCGATGTTTCGCCGTGCCCGGGCACGAAGCCGACATCGTCGCCCAGGGCAAACAGCTTGGTTCGAATCGAATCGACCAGAGTGGGCAAATGGCCATCGGGGTGCTCCCAGGCCCCAATGGCACCGCGAAACAGGATATCGCCGACGAAGGCCTGCCGCTTCGATTCACTGAAATAGGCGACGTGGCCTTTGCAGTGCCCCGGGCAGTGCAGCACTTCCAGTTCTTCCTCGCCGAACCGGACCCGGTCGCCGTGTTCCAGCCACCGTGAGGGTTCATAGCTTTGCGCGGGCACGCCGTATCTCTCGCCCATTTCCGCGAGCTTCGCCACGACATGCGCGTCGCTCCGGTGCGGGCCTTCGATTCGCGCGCCGGTCATGGCAGCGAATTGCGCCGCGCCGCCTGCGTGATCGAAATGGCCATGAGTGACGAGCGCCACCTCGGGCTCCAGTTCCATCAGTTCGAGGAAATTGACAATCTCCGACAAGTCCCCGCCCGGATCGATCACGGCCGCACGATTGGTCTTTTCGCACCACAGTATCGAGCAGTTCATCGCGAAGCGCGTGACCGGGAGGACATCGAATTCCATAGTTCGATGATGGCACTCGGCGGTCCTCAATGAAAGTCCCGTGACTTTGGGATTACCCGGACATCGCGCGGATGGCCTTGGCGATGTTGGCCTGCGGCTGCCAGCCCGTCCGAAAGCAGCGCCAGATCGGCGCTGGCATCGCGGATATGCGCGGCGATGACATGGATCACCTCGTCGTCGCGCTCCACGCGCCCGCGCACTTCCAGCAGCCGCGCGCCCATGACTTCCTTGCGGAAACGCGCTGTCATATCGGGCCAGACGACAATGTTGGCGACCCCGGTCTCATCCTCGATGGTGACGAAAACCACGCCCTTGGCGCTGCCAGGCCGCTGGCGGATCAGCACGACGCCGGCGACCTGGACGGCGCGCAGCCTTCCAGCCTTGAGATCAGCGCAGCGTATGAAGCCGCGCTCAGCCAGACTGGCCCGCAGGAAGGCCAGCGGGTGAGCCTTGAGCGAGAGTCTCTGGGTCTGGTAATCGGCGACGACTTCCTCGGAGAGCGGCATTTTCGGCAGGCGGGTCGGGCTGGCCTCTGCCCCTTCCCCCCGCGCCTGCGCATGGGCGAATAACGGCAGGTCCGGCGCGGCGATCAGGCTGCGCGCATCCCACAAGGCCTGCCTGCGCGGCAACTGGAGCGAGGTGAAGGCATCGGCAGCGGCGAGCCGTTCGATCACCGCGGGGGAAAGTCCGGAACGTGTCTTCAGGTCGGCCACATCGGCGAATCGCCCGCCCGCCTCCCGCGCGGCGATGAGCTTTGCCGCGGCGTGTTCGGCCAGACTGTCGATCTGGCGTAGTCCAAGGCGGAGGGCAATATTTCCCCCCTCTTTCTCTTCAAGACTGCAATCCCAACCGCTGGCATTCACATCCGGCGGCAGCACCCCCACTCCATGCTCGCGCGCGCCGCGCACGATCTGTGCCGGGGCGTAGAACCCCATCGGCTGCGAATTGAGCAGCGCGCAGGCGAAGGCTGCGGGGAAGTGGCACTTCAGCCAGCTCGAGACATAGACCAGCAGGGCAAAGCTCGCCGAGTGGCTCTCGGGAAAGCCATATTCCCCGAATCCCTTGATCTGGTTGAAGCAGCGAACGGCGAAATCGGGATCGTAGCCGCGCGCCACCATCCGCCCGACCATCATCTCCTCCAGTTCGTGCACCATGCCGCGCGAACGGAAGGTCGCCATCGCCTTGCGCAGCCGGTTGGCGTCGGCGCCGGAAAATTTTGCGGCGTCCAAAGCGATCTTCATCGCCTGTTCCTGGAAAATCGGCACGCCCAGCGTGCGCCCCAGGATCGAGGTGAGTTCGTCCGGCGGGCCGAAGCCCGGTCCCGGCGCGGGGATTTCGACCTTCTCCGCCCCCCGCCGCCGCTTGAGATAGGGATGCACCATATCGCCCTGGATCGGCCCGGGGCGGACAATCGCCACTTCGATGACAAGGTCGTAGAAACAGCGCGGGCGCAGGCGCGGCAGCATATTCATCTGCGCCCGGCTTTCGACCTGGAATACGCCCAGCGAATCGCCCTTGCACAGCATGTCGTAAACGGCCGGGTCCTCGCGCGGGACTGTCGCCAGGGTCAGGTCCTGCCCGTAATGTTCGCCCAGCAGGTCGAGGCATTTGCGGATGCAGGTGAGCATTCCCAGCGCCAGCACATCGACCTTGAGGATGCCCAGCGCGTCGATATCGTCCTTGTCCCACTCGATGAAACTGCGATCCGGCATGGCGCCATTGCCGATCGGTACAGTCTCGCTCAAAGCGCCCTGCGTGAGGATAAACCCGCCGACATGCTGCGAGAGGTGACGCGGCATTCCAATCATTTGCTCGGTCAGGGCAAGAACCCGGCGCAGGTGCGGATCGGACATGTCCATACCCGTCTCGGCGACATGCTTCTCGCCAATCTCACGGCCATGCCCGCCCCAGACCGTGCGCGATAATGCCGAAGTGATGTCTTCCGACAGGCCCATCGCCTTGCCTACCTCGCGGATCGCCATGCGCGGGCGGTAGTGAATCACCGTGGCGCACAGCCCCGCGCGGCGGCGGCCATAGCGGCGGTAGATATACTGGATCACTTCCTCGCGGCGCTCATGCTCGAAATCGACGTCGATATCGGGCGGCTCGTTGCGGTCCTCGCTGATGAAGCGATCAAACAGCAGCGCGTGCTTGGCGGGATCGACCGCAGTAATCTCGAGGCAATAGCACACCGCCGAATTGGCCGCGCTGCCGCGACCCTGGCACAGGATCGGCGGGTTCTGGGCGCGGGCGAAATCGACGATGTCCTTGATGGTGAGGAAATAGCGGGCAAGATCAAGCTTGCCGATCAGGGCGAGTTCGCGCCTTAGCGTATCGCGCACGCTTTCGGGGACACCCGAAAGATAGCGCAAATCCGCGCCCTGCCAGGTAAGCTGCTCCAGCCAAGCCTGCGGTTCGAGCCCTTCCGGGCAGGTCTCCTCGGGATATTCATAGCGCAGTTCATCGAGGCTGAACTGACAGGCGTCGGCGACCTCTCGCGCGGCAACGATAGCATGCGGCCAGGGCGCGAACAGGCGGACCATTTCCTCCGGTGACTTGAGATGCCGCTCGGCGTTGGGCTGGAGCAGGTGCCCGGCGCGCGCGACCGTGGTCTTGTGCCGGATCGCGGTCATCACATCCTGCAGCGGCCGGCGATGCGCGGCGTGGTAAAGCACATCGTTGGTAGCGAGGATGCCGAGGCCGTTCGCCCTGGCCAGACTATCGAGCGCGGCGATGCGGGCGATGTCGTCGCCGGTGTAAAGATAGGCGGCGGCGATATGGCGCAGGGTGGGGAGCTGGCTGACGAGGTGGGGAAGGAGATCGGGAAAGGGCGTAGTCAAGAAACTCCCCTCCCGCTTGCGGGAGGGGTTGGGGGAGGGTGTGTTATTCGAAATTAGCTCAACAGGCCCTCCCCTAACCCCTCCCGCAAGCGGGAGGGGGATAATGTTGCTCTCCACCGCAATCGTAAACTCCGCCGCCAAATCCGCCGGCGGCACCAGCACCAGTTGCACGCCCCCTTCACCATTCCTGGCGCCATGTTCCGCCAGCATCCCCAGCGAAATCTCGCAGACGCCCTTGTCCTGCCACTCCCCCTCCAGCGTTCCCATCCGCCCCGCCGAGATCAACCGGCACAGGCGGCCATAGGCGGCCCGCTCCGTGGGATAGGCCAGGAAAGTCAGCCCCTCGGTGGTCTCGATCCGGCAGCCAATCACCGGCCGCATTCCCAGCGCCTTGGCCTCGCCATGCAGCCGCACCACGCCCGCCATGGTGTTGGCATCGGCAATCCCCAGCGCATCATAGCCCGCCGCGCGCGCGGTGGTGACAAGGTCGACCGCGTCCGAAGCCCCGCGCAGGAAGGAAAAGCATGAGACCAGGCCAAGCTCGACGAAAGGTGCGCGCTGCGGCAGCGTGAGACGCTCTGGATCGGCTTCGATCCGGCGGCGCGACGGGGTTAGCGGACCTTCGGGCATGTTACACCGATCGGGACCTCTCTGGCAGGTTTGTGAGCTTCATTTGTTCCTTATATGTTCTAATTCTCGGCCGCGCCACATGTTCCGTCACCGCCACGAGGCATCGTAGCCCGAAATTTCCCCTGCCATGGAACGCAGGTCAGCCCAGTTGGTTACATTGATTTCCCTCTCAAACTCGAGAACCATCATGCACATGATCGAAACACGCGACGGCACGCATCTGTACACCAAGGTCTGGGGTGAAGGGCGCCCTGTGGTTCTGATTCACGGCTGGCCGCTGTCTAGCGACAGCTGGGACCCGATCAGCCATGCACTGGCAGAAGCAGGCTTCAAGGCCATCGCCTATGATCGGCGCGGCTTTGGACGCTCGGCACAGCCTTCAAGCGGATATGATTACGATACCTTCGCGGATGACCTAGCCGCAGTAATGGAAAAGCATTGCGGCGGACAGGATGCCGCGCTCGTCGGCTTTTCGATGGGCGGGGGCGAAATTGCCCGCTACCTCTCCCGGCATCAGGGCAAAGGCGTGAGCCGGGTGGCACTGATCAGCGCCGTGGTGCCCACTATGCTGCAAACCGAAAACAATCCTGACGGCGTTCCACAGGAAACATTCGACGAGATGACCCAAGGCATGCTGACCGATCGAGCGCATTTCTTCACCGGTTTCTTCAAGGACTTCTTCGGTGTTGGCTGGCTTGATAGTCCGGTCAGTAACGAGGTGCTGATGCAATCATGGATGGCAGCGATGCAAGCCGGATTGCGCCCGACCCTTGCTGCGGCGAAAGCTTTCGCGACCACTGATTTCCGTGGCGATGTCGCCAGTTTCACTATGCCGACGCTGATCGTCCACGGCACTTCGGACAAGACCGTGCCCATCGATGCCACCGCCCGCGAGATGGCGCGCAGGGTGCCGCATGCGCAATTGATTGAGTATACCGGCGAGGCTCATGGTGTGTTTGCCACCCAGACCCACCGGCTCACCCAGGATCTGATCGCCTTCCTCGAAAGTCGGTTGAGCGACGTGCCACAGGACGTCATCGATATGATGACCGCTGATGCGATGGTGAGCCAGCCGATCTGATTTCGCCGTCCGTTCGAAACGCCCGGGCTGTGCGGGTTCTGCCATAGATTAGCGCAGGCCCTCACCCGCACAGGCCTTGCAGGAACCATTCCGGCATGCCGCCGCGCCCATCTCCGGCTAGTCCCGCCCGATAAATCCAGTAACGCCGCCCGGCGTCATCTTCGATGCGGTAATAGTCGCGCAGCCGCACCGACGAGCGTTCGCGCCACCATTCGGGCGCGATGCGCTCAGGCCCCTCGGCCCGTGCCACTTCATGGACCTGCCCGCGCCAGCGGAAGCGGCGGGGCAGGCCGTCGGGGCTGGCATAAAGCACCGCGATCGGCTCGGCCCGGTCGAGCAGTTTCAGCGGCCGGGCATGAAAGGCCAGTTCGCCCTGCGAGGTGGCTTCGGGTTGAAGCGGGGCTTGCCAACGCTGGGCACGCTCGGGAATATGGCTGGCATGGGGCACCGGACGGCGCACGGCCTCGGTGCCCAGACGTACCGTTAGCCGGTCGATGCAGGCGGCAAGGCTGGTGCCGTGCATTTCGGCGGCCGCTTCGAGATCGGATTGCAGCAGCGGCATGGGCTCGGTCCAGGGGCTGCGCAGGCGGACCTGTTCGATGCCGAAACCGGCGTCCAGATCATCGAGCTTACGGGCAAACAACCCAGCGATATGCGCCGAATCCCGGCTGGCCGCAGCCATTTCGAGGCGGCGCAACAGCACCTCGCCATCGACTTTCCATAGCCCCAATTCGAGCCGACGGGTGCCCAGCCCCAGCCCTTCCAGCACGCGGGCCATATCTTCGGCAAGATCGCCCAGAACCCGGTCGAGCAGCGCGCGGTGGCGGATCGGCTCCATCAGGCGGCGCTGCACCAGCGGCATATCGTGCGCGACTACCGGCAGCAGCGGCTCGGGCACGCGTCCCAGGAGCTGGTCGAGCCGCACCAGCGGATTGGCGGCAGGCGCGCGGGCCGTACGGAAGCGGCGGGCGAGCGCATCGCGGGCGATACCGCTGAGATCACCTATCTGCCTGAGGCCGAGGCGGCGCAGCAGCAGTAATATGTCAGGGTCGAGACGCAGCGCCGCAACAGGGAGTTGGTCAAGGCTGTCGTCCGGATGGAAAATGGCTGACTCTGGCCCATGATGTGTAAGCGCCCACGCCGCGCCCGCCGTGGGTGCGATGGCCAGCCTTGCGGTTAGACCGCGCCGCGCCAGCAACGCGCGCGCATCGGCCAGCAGCCTGGCTTCGCCGCCGAACAGGTGCGCGGCCCCGGTGACATCGACAATCAGCCCATCGGGCGGATCAATCGCCGACCACGGCCCCCAACGCTGCGCCCACAGCGCGACACTTTCGAGGAAGGCCAAGTCGCCCGCCGGGTCTGAAGGCGCCACCGCCAGCGCCGGGCACAGCGCCCGTGCATCGGCGAGCATCATACCGGGGCACGCGCCTGCTTCCAGCCCTGCTGCATTGGCGGCGGCAATGCGCGGGCCATGCGCGGTCTCGGTAATCAGGGCGAGCGGAGCGGAGTCCGCGCCTTCGCCCGCTGCAAGCCGCCAGCGGTCTATCGCGAGGCGGGCCAGCCAGATTGCAAGGATGCGGCGGGGTGTCCGAGCAGACATGGGCAATCAGGCATGGGCTTCGACAAGCTCAGCCTGAACGGGCATTTTTTCAAGGCACGTTCGGACTGATTTTGTCGAAGGCCTATGCACAAGTCCCTCACTCTCCTCGCACAAAATCCATTCGCCCGGCGGATGAGTGCGCGCGCGGAACAGCTCTGCGTGCCAAGCGGGAGCGCCAGGGGCCTGTGGATTCCAGCGCGGCGGCAGGGAAGAAGTCGCCCTCGTCTCCCAGCGCATCCGGGCCGAACCAAGATCACGCGACGCATCGAGCCGCACCAGCCACAGAGGCACGCCGTGCTTCTCCGCAGCCAGGCTGAGGCGGCGCGACGCAGTGAAGCTGAGTGCTTTCGGATTTCCCGTCAGTTCGCCAATGACGAAAGCAAAATCGCGGCAGCGCAGCCCTTCTTCCAAGGCGAACAGCGCATCCTCCGGGGTTTTGGCCGCGACATGGATCAGGCCGTGGCGCAGCTCGCGCGGCAGGCCGGGGCGATAGGGCCGCCCGGTCAAGCGCAGCGCCGACTTGTCCTGCACCCACAGCCAGGGGCGCTGGTCTGCCGCCAGCTGGTCCCCGGCAAAGGCCAGCGCCAGCGCAGCGCCGCTGCCCTCAAGTGAAGAGGCGAACACCTCGCTGTGACGCGGAACAGCCTCCCGCAAACCAGGGTGCCAATGAGCCACTTGGACGGCAGGCAGAGTGAGGTCTGCGATGGAGGCTGGGAGGATCATGCGAATCGGCTTTCTTTGTTCCCATTATGTTCCATTCGTTGAACAAGGCAAGCGGAACAACCGTTCCACAGCGCGGTTCATCCAACGCAACCCAAGCAGGAGCTACCCAATGAAATACGATCAGGGCGACCCGAAGGAACTCAGAGAAAAGTTCTGGCACGCAATGGAAGAATCGCCGATTGTGATGCTGCAAGTCGATGCCGACCAGGACAGCGGCGCACCGATGACTGCGCAACTCGACAAAGACGCAAATTCCGCGATCTGGTTCTTCACCGGGCGCGACAACCGCTTCGCCGCAATGGGACCTGCCACAGCCACCTTTCAATCCAAGGGACACGACGTGTTCTGCCGTTTTGCAGGTGTTCTGACGGAAGAAACCAGCCGCGAACGGCTCGACAAGCAGTGGAATAATTTTGTCGAGGC
>JBDSSP010000003.1:0-7336 GCA_039928735.1 Novosphingobium sp.
GCAACGCTGGCGATCGACGGCAGCGCCTCGCCGCGAAAGCCGAGGGTGGATACCAGTTCGATGGCCTCGTCCGGCAATTTTGAAGTCGCATGGCGCTCCAGCGCGAGCGCGATTTCGTCTGCCGCCATGCCGCAGCCGTCGTCGGTCACTTCGATCAGATCGAGACCGCCCTCGCCCAGCCGCACTGCGATCTGCGTGGCGCCTGCGTCGATAGCATTTTCGACCAGTTCCTTCAGCGCGGCGGCCGGACGCTCAACCACTTCGCCCGCCGCGATGCGATTGACCAGATTTTCAGGGAGGCGGCGGATTTGGGCCATGCCAAGTCCCTAGCGCCAAACTGCCGTAGATTCGAGACAAGAGGGGAAAACAACGGTTCATTTCGACACAATTTTTTGGCCTTTGGCCGATGCTTGCGTTAAGGACCCGCCTTCAACGTCACCCCCTGGTCCGCCGCATTCGCTGATTGCTCGGCAAATACCCGGAAAACCTACGGATTATTCAATGGCATCCTTCCTGTCGCGATTCTTCAGGTTCAATTCGCAAAACATGGCAATTGACCTCGGCACAGCGAATACGCTGGTCTATGTGCAAGATCGCGGCATCGTGCTGAACGAGCCATCCGTAGTGGCTATCGAAACCATAAACGGCATCAAGCGCGTCAAGGCCGTTGGCGAAGATGCCAAGATGATGATGGGCAAGACTCCGGACAATATCGAGGCCATCCGCCCCTTGCGCGACGGTGTCATCGCGGACATCGAAATCGCCGAGGAAATGATCAAGCACTTCATCCGCAAGGTGCACGGCAAGAAGAGTCTGTTCCGCTATCCCGAAATCGTCATTTGCGTGCCATCAGGCTCGACCTCGGTCGAACGCCGCGCGATCCGCGATGCGGCGAGCAATGCCGGGGCCAGCGAAGTCTATCTGATTCTTGAGCCAATGGCCGCCGCAATCGGCGCCGACATGCCGGTGACCGAGCCAGTGGGGTCGATGGTGGTCGATATCGGCGGCGGCACGACCGAAGTCGCTGTGCTATCTCTGCGCGGTCTCGCCTATACCACTTCAGTGCGGGTCGGAGGCGACAAGATGGACGAAGCGATTGTCAGCTATGTCCGCCGCCATCACAACCTGCTGATCGGCGAATCCACCGCCGAGCGCATCAAGAAGGACTATGGCATCGCCATGGTGCCCGCCGACGGGGTTGGCGAGACAATCCACATCAAGGGCCGCGATCTGGTCAACGGGGTCCCCAAGGAAATCACCATCACCCAGGCCAATATCGCCGAAGCCCTGTCCGAGCCAATCGGGGCGATTGTCGAGGGCGTACGCATTGCACTGGAAAATACCGCGCCGGAACTCGCCGCCGATATCGTCGATCAGGGCATCGTGCTCACCGGCGGCGGCGCGCTGATCAAGGGGCTGGATGAATTCCTGCGTGAAGAGACCGGGCTGCCGGTCAGCGTCGCCGAAGATCCGCTTTCCTGTGTCGCGCTGGGAACTGGCCGCGCGATGGAAGATCCTATATATCGCGGCGTGTTGATGACCGCTTAGGCGACCGCAAAACGGAAAGGGGCACCCTATGGCGCCGTCGCCGAAACGGCGTCCCGGCTATTCCCGCAGGGCGCAGTATACTACATTCTTCGGCTATTTTGCCGGCGTGCTCGGCGCTCTTCTTGGCGGCGCCTTGCTCATTGTCGCGATTACCAGCCCCTCGTCCTTTTCGGGCCTGCGCAACCTTGGCCGGGATGTGACATCGCCGCTGGGGGGAGCTGCGGCGCGGAGCCGGTCGGGAAGCTATAACCTGTTCGAAACAATCGGCGGCTATTTCGCCGCGGGCGAACAGAACGCCAGCCTCAGGCGACAGCTCGCCGCGACCCGGGTCCGGCTGATCGAAAGCCAGGCAATGGCCGACGAAAACCGGCGTCTGAAAGCACTGCTCGGGCTAGCCGCGAGCGATCCCAAGCCTGTGACTTTTGCCCGATTGACCAGCTCAACAGCGAGCAGCAGCCGCCGCTTTGCAACCTTGTCGGTGGGGTCGAGCAGCGGGGTGGAAGTCGGCATGCCGGTGCGCTCGCCGTTGGGATTGATCGGCCGCGTACTCGAAGTTGGCCGTGCAAGCTCGCGGGTCCTGCTGGTGACTGACGGCGAAAGCCTGGTTCCGGTGCGCCGGGCCACCGACAGCATTCCCGGCTTCGCACAAGGCCGCGCCGATGGAACTCTGCAGATCAGGCTGATCAGTCTGGGGATCAATCCGCTCAAGCGCGGCGATGCCTTCGTTACTTCAGGCACAGGCGGACTGTTTCGGCCCGGAACGCCAATCGCGATTGTCGAAACGGTCACCCGCGACGGCGCGATTGCGCGTTTGCTGAGCGATCCGGCGGCAAGCGAATTTGTTGCGGTCGATCCGATCTGGACACCGCAGCCTGCCGATCTGCCAAAGGTTGCTGCGTCCAGAGGACCGGCGCGGCCATGACCCGGTTTGCGCGGCTGACCCGCCCCATTGCCATTCGATTTCGCCCCAGGCCGATCAACCACGTCCCATCGCCGGTCCTCGCCCAATCAATACCCTGGCTTTCGATCATGTTCGCTTCGCTGCTGCCAAACATGCCAGTGATAGCGTCCGCGCCAGTCCTGCCGCCATTCGGATTACTGATGATGCTGGCCTGGCGACAGGTCAGGCCCGGCGTGCTGCCCGTATGGGCGGGTCTGCCGCTCGGGTTTTTCGACGACCTGTTCAGCGGCCAGCCGTTCGGCTCGGCGATCCTGTTGTGGTCGCTGGCCATGATCGGCCTTGATGCCATTGAAGCGCGATTTCCCTGGCGGTCCTATTGGCTCGACTGGCTGGTATCGGCTGGCCTGATCTGCGGCTGCCAGCTCCTCGGCCTGGCCTTCGCCAATGCTGCCGGCGGCTCGGCAACAATCGCTGTGGTGATTCCGCAGCTGGTAACTGCTATATTACTCTTTCCGCTCTCCGGGCGTCTGGTATCAGCGCTCGATCGCCTGCGATTGATGCCGATCGTGGAACTGGATTGATGAAATCAGACAGCCGTCATGTCAGTTCCGGAACCCTGCAGAACAGCTTTGACCGGCGCAGTGTGGTTATCGGCGCTCTGCAGGGCGGGGTTGGCGTTTTGCTGGCGGCGCGGCTCGGCTGGATCGCGGTGCTGCAGACCGAGAAATACAAGCTCCAGGCGGAAAGCAACCGCGTCAACCTGACCCTGGTGCCGCCGCGGCGCGGCTGGATTCTCGATCGCAATGGCGCGCCGATGGCGTCGAACAAGACTGACTTTCGCGTCGACATTATCCCCGAGCGGCTGGTGGATCCCGAAGCCACGATCACCACGCTCGGCGGTCTCCTCCAGCTCACCGCCATTCAGGTGCAGGACCTGAAGGACAAGATCGACAAGTCGCATGGCTTCCAGCCGGTCGAGGTCGGCTCTGGGCTGACTGCCGAAGCCTACGCGGCAGTCAGCATCCGCCTGCCAAATTTGCCGGGTGTCATCACCCAGCGAGGCTTCTCGCGGTTTTATCCGACCGGGCCATCGGTGGCGCACCTGATTGGCTATGTCGGCCCGGCCTCGGCCGAGGAATACGAGGCCGAGAAGAATCCGCTGCTGGTGACGCCGGGCTTCAAGACCGGCAAGGATGGCCTCGAAAAGGCTTTCGACAAGCAACTACGCGGCGAACCCGGCGCGCGGCGGGTCGAAGTGACTGCTTCAGGCAAGATCGTGCGCGATCTGGATTCCCGCGAGGACGTCCCGGGCAAGCCGATCAAACTCACCATCGATGGCGCGCTGCAAGACTATGCGGCGCGGCGCATCGGGCTTGAATCGGGCACCGTGGTGGTGATTGACTGCCTGACCGGCGGCATTCTCGCTCTGACTTCGATGCCGGCCTTCGATCCCAACGGCTTTGTCGACGGGATCGGCCGGCTCGAATGGAAAATGCTTAACGAGGATGACCACATCCCGTTGCTGAACAAGGCTTTTCGCGGGCTTTACCCGCCCGGCTCGACGATGAAGCCAATGGCCAGCCTGGCGCTCCAGCAGCACGGTGTATCTCCCGATGAGCGAGTAGTGTGCCCCGGCGGCTATCGACTGGGCAGCCGCTTCTTCCGCTGCGATGCGGTTCACGGTGCCATGGATATGCGCAGCGCAATCGAACACAGCTGCAACACCTACTTCTGGTCCATGGCGCACCGCGTCGGCTATGACGCCATCGCCCCGGTCGCCAAGCTGCTCGGGCTCGGACAGAAATTCGATCTGCCGGGCGCTGCACAGCGTTATGGCACCATTCCCGATGCGGAGTGGAAAATGCGACGCTACAAGCAGCAATGGAGCGCAGCGGATTCGCTCAACGCGTCGATCGGCCAAGGCTATGTTTCGGTGTCGCCTCTGCAGCTGGCAGTAATGACCTCGCGGATTGCATCGGGGCGCAATCTCCAACCGTCGCTGCTGTTCGGACATGAGAAGCCCCCCGGCCCGGCCTTGCCATTTACGCCAGAGCAGTTCGCCGTGACGCATGACGGCATGTTTCGCGTCGTCAACGGATCGGGCACCGGGGCGGGCAGCCGGATCGATATCGGCGGCATCAAGATGGCCGGGAAGACCGGCACTGCACAGGTGCGCGCGCTGACCAGCCGCGGCCATGTCAGCGACTGGAAGTCGCGCGACCACTCGTTGTTCGTCTGCTATGCGCCGACCGATGGTCCGCGCTACGCCATGTCGGTTGTGGTTGAACACGGCACCTTCGGGGCCCGCGCCGCAGCCCCGATTGCCAAGGATGTCATGACCTTCCTGTTCGATCCGGCCAAGGCATGGGAAGTTCTGCTCGAGCTTGAAAAAGGCTGGGGTGGCACGCCGAGCGAACGTCTTGCAGCCAAATACCGCGCCTACAGCGCCGCATATGGCACCTCTGCGCCGAAGGTTGAAGTCGATGATGCAGTCGAGGCCGCTGACGCGAGCGCCGACAAGCAGAACGCACCGGTCGTTGACGACACAGTTCCACAGCGCCCCGAGAACGATGCGCCGCCAACTATGCCGAGCACTTCGCCTTCCCCGTCGGTTTCGGCATCTCCGGCGCCGCCCAAGCCCGCAGCTAGCCCCGCCGTCGCCCCTGCCTCGGTCACCAGTCTGACCCCGGTGCCGCGATAATGGCGCTAGGCCTCAGCATCCCCGAACCTGTCGCTCGCCAGCCCTGGCGGATCATCCTGCCGCTGACCGCGCTGGTGCTGTTCGGCACGGCAGTGCTCTATTCGGCGTCACCCATTCCGGGCGGCTCGATGCGGCCCTGGGCGATGATGCACCTCATTCACTACGTCGCCTTCCTGGCCATGGCCTTGGTCGTGGCGCGTTTCCCGCGCGAATGGTTCAAGCTGGCGGCCTACCCGGTCTATGGCACCCTGCTGCTGCTGCTGGTGCTGGTCGAGATGCTTGGCAAGATCGGCGGCGGCAGCCAGCGCTGGCTTAACCTCGGCTTCATGACCCTGCAGCCGAGCGAGTTGATGAAGCCGGCCATCGTGTTGGTCCTGGCGACGTTTTTCGATGCCCTGCCGCCAGCCTTGACCGCCAGCTGGCGCGGGCTGGTTCCTGCGGCTGCACTGCTTGCGGTTCCGGCCTTCTTCGTGCTGATTCAGCCTGATCTCGGCACAATGCTGGCCATCTGCTTTGGCGCTGTCGTGGTGATTTTCCTGTCAGGACTGCCGCTGCGCTGGTTCATCGGCGCAGGCGCCGCAGCCGCCATTGCCGCGCCCATCGCTTTCTTCACATTGCTGCACGACTATCAGCGCAAGCGCGTGACCATATTCCTTGATCCGGAAAGCGATCCGCTCGGCTCAGGCTATCACATCACTCAGTCCAAGATCGCGATCGGCTCCGGCGGCTTCTTCGGCAAGGGCTTTGGCAATGGCAGCCAGAGCCACCTCGACTACCTGCCCGAATCGCACACCGATTTCGTCTTTGCCACCATGTCCGAGGAATGGGGTATGCTCGGCGGCCTGTTCGTGCTGCTGGTCTTCGCGGTAATCCTGCGCTGGGGCATGAACATCGCGCGCTCCAGCAATGACCGGTTCTCGCAGTTGCTGGCGGCCGGCATGACCGCGACGATCTTTTTCTACATGGCGATCAATCTGATGATGGTCATGGGCCTTGCCCCCGTGGTCGGCATTCCGCTGCCCTTTATCAGCCACGGCGGCTCGTCGATGTTGACCAACATGATCTGCATCGGCACGCTCATGGCCGTCGAGCGCTGGCGCAAACCCGGCGGCAACCTGAGTTAGGCGTCAACCAAGGTTCCCCTTCCCCTTCGCGCCGCAATCGTTATAGGGAGCGCTTCCGGCGATTCGGCAGCTCGTGCTGCGATCAAAGCCCGCCGCGATGGACGCATAGCTCAGTTGGTAGAGCAGCTGACTCTTAATCAGCGGGTCCTTGGTTCGAGCCCAAGTGCGTCCACCATAATTTCAATAACCTAGAAGAGGGTCAGCCAGCAAGCTGGCCCTCGGGTTAACCTGGGGGTTAACATCAGTATCGCATGTTCTCGGACAGCGGCGGACAGGTTTGCCGTTTGATATTCCGCCGTCCATCCATCGTGCCCTTGCAGGCGATCACCCGACTCGGTATTGGGCAGCGACGGCAGGCTAGCGCCACCCGGTTCCTGCCTGCCGTCAACCTCAACCACCTCGGGGTAGTATCCCAGTTTGAAGTTCGACGGATCACCTGTCGCTTCCAGCCATAGCGCCTATTCGCGACATGCTTGAACCGGGTTGCCAAGAGAAGGCAGCATGACCACCGCGCCCGCATCCCTGACTGTGTTCATCCCGCTCACGATCCGCAAGTGCAATGGAAGGCCCAAGATCGTGCTGCCTCTCGGGGTAGCCATGTCGTCTTCAGAGGATGCCAGTCCCCATTTACTGCGAGCCATCGCCCGCGCCTGGGGGTGGCGGCGCAGACTGGAGTCGGGCGAGGCATCGACCATGCTCGACATTGCGCTGGCTGAAGGCGTGACCGACAGATATGTGAGCAAGTTGATCAAACTGGCCTATCTGTCACCGGCGGCACTCGACAAACCGCTCCTCCAACGCAGTCCGCCGGCGGTGTCGATCAAGGACATGATCGCAGCGGCGGACTTGCCGTGGGCGGATCAAGGTCGCGCAGTCTTTGGAGATGGCAGTGGTGGTGATGGTGCCTTAGCTCCGCCAAGGCGACGTTGCGCGAAGCTAGAGCATCGTGCGGTTAATCTGCAACATAGCCTGCTGCCTTGAGGTAGTTGCAGCATTCATCTGGCGAGTAGAGTTCGCAGATTGATCCGACGGCCTGCCACAGCGCCTCGATAGTCCGTGCTT
>JBDSSP010000004.1:0-23963 GCA_039928735.1 Novosphingobium sp.
CAGCACCAGCACAAGACGATGCTGCGGTTCATCACCTGCGGCTCGGTCGATGACGGCAAGTCGACGCTGATCGGACGGCTGCTCTACGATTCGAAGATGATCTTCGAAGACCAGCTCGATGCGTTGACGGCCGACTCCAAGAAAGTCGGCACCCAGGGCCAGGAGATCGATTTCGCGCTCCTCGTCGATGGACTTGCTGCCGAACGCGAGCAGGGCATCACCATCGATGTCGCCTACCGGTTCTTCAACACCGAGAAGCGCAAGTTCATCGTCGCCGATTGTCCGGGGCATGAGCAATATACCCGCAACATGATCACGGGCGCTTCCACTGCCGATCTCGCGGTGATCCTGATCGATGCGCGCAAGGGCGTGCTGGTGCAGACCCGCCGCCATTCGTACCTGTGCCACCTGATCGGCATCAAGAACCTGGTGCTGGCGGTCAACAAGATGGATCTGGTCGATTACAGCCAGAAGGTGTTCGACGACATCGTTGCCGATTATACCGAGTTCGCCAGGAGCATCGGCATCGAGAGCTTCACCGCCATGCCGATTTCCGGCTTCAAGGGCGACAACATCATTGGCTCGTCCGAAAATACGGCCTGGTACACCGGGCCCAATCTGGTCGAGCATCTCGAAAGCGTCGAAGTCAATTCGGCGCGCGATGCGGCCAAGCCATTCCGCATGCCAGTGCAATGGGTCAACCGTCCGAACCTCTATTTCCGGGGATTTTCCGGCCTGATCGCCTCGGGCAGCATCAAGGTCGGCGATGCCGTGCGGGTGCTGCCTTCGGGCAAGACCTCGACGGTTTCCAAGATCGCCGTCGCCGATGGCCAGGCCGCGCTCCCCGTGGTCACCGGCAGCGACATCACCACCGAGAAGTATCTCGAGCTTGTCAGCGGCAGGCAAGAAGCGGTGGCCGGGGAATCGGTCACCATCTGTTTTGCCGACGAAGTCGATTGCTCGCGCGGGGATGTCATCGCCACTGCCGACAGCCCGCCACAGGCCGCCGACCAGTTCGAAAGCACTATCGTCTGGCTCAACGACGATCCGTTGCAAGTCGGCCGCGCCTATTGGCTCAAGCTCGGCACGCAAATGGTCTCGGCGACTGTTCACCAGCCAAAATATGCCGTCAACGTCAATACGATGGAGCATGTTGCGGTCAAGACGCTTGAACTCAACGCCATCGGCGTTGCCGAGATCGTCACCGACAAGCCGATTGTCTTCGACGCCTATGCCGAGAACCGCACGCTGGGCGGCTTTATCCTGATCGACAAGATGACCAATTCCACGGTTGCTGCCGGCATGCTGAACTTCTCGCTGCGCCGCTCGCAGAATGTCCACTGGCAGGCGCTCGACATCAGCCGCGACGCGCATGCCGCGCTCAAGAACCAGAAGCCTGCGGTGCTGTGGTTCACCGGGCTTTCCGGCTCGGGCAAATCGACCATCGCTAATCTTGTCGAGAAGAAGTTGCACCGGATGAACCGGCATACCTTCCTGCTTGATGGCGACAACGTGCGCCACGGGCTCAACAAGGATCTCGGCTTCACTGAGGCTGACCGCATCGAGAACATTCGCCGGGTCGGCGAGGTCGCCAAGCTGATGACCGATGCCGGGCTGATCGTGATGACCGCCTTCATCTCGCCCTTCAAGGCCGATCGTGACATGGTGCGCGCGATGCTGCCCGAGGGCGAATTCATCGAAGTGTTCATCGATACGCCGCTGAACGTGGCGGAAGAGCGCGATGTCAAGGGGCTCTACAAGAAAGCCCGAAGCGGGGAGCTGAAGAACTTCACCGGCATCGACAGCCCCTATGAGGCGCCCGCCAACCCGGAAATCCGCGTCGATACCACGGCGATGACGCCTGAAGCGGCGGCGACGCTGATTGTCGATAAACTGCTGGGCGATCTGTAATGAACGACGCCGAACTCGCTGCCCATCTTGCTGAAGTCGCGGGCAAGCTCCTCATCGAGGTTCGCGAATCCGGCATGCTGTCGCTCAAGGCCTTGGGCAAGGCGGGCGATGCCACCGCCAACCAGTTCCTCATCCACGCGATCCGTGAACAGCGGCCTGATGATGGTCTGCTCTCCGAAGAGGAGAAGGACAACGCCGAACGCCTGACCCAGAGCCGGGTGTGGATCGTCGATCCGGTCGATGGCACCCGCGAATATGGCGAAGCGCGCACCGATTGGGCGGTGCATGTTGCCCTCGCGATTGATGGCGTCGCCAGCATTGGCGCGGTGGCGCTGCCGGGTCTCGGCCTGGTGCTGCGCACCGACCAGCCGCAAGCAGTCCCCGCCGCGCCATCGCGGCTGCGCATGGTCGTCAGCCGCACCCGCCCGGCGCGCGAGGCAACCGAAGTCGCTGCAAAACTGGGCGCCGAACTTGTCCCCATGGGCAGCGCCGGGGCCAAGGCCATGGCCATTGTCCGCGGCGAGGCAGACATCTACCTGCATTCGGGTGGCCAATATGAATGGGACAGTTGCGCCCCTGCCGCCGTGGCGCTGGCGCATGGCCTGCATTGCAGCCGCATCGATGGCTCACCGCTGGTCTATAACCAGGCCGACGTTTACATGCCTGACCTGTTGATTTGCCGAAAGGACCATGCCGCACTGGTGCTGGCTGAAGTGGCTGCGCTGGTGCCTGCCTGAATCCCGCGCGACTGGTGCCGATTTATCACACTTGGTCGTAAATGCGCCTAAGCTCGGTTCAGCATTGTGAAATCGGCTTTGGCGTTCCGCCAAATTATGGCAGGCGGCCCTCAGCCTTCCGATGCCAGCGCGAGAATGCTTCCCAGGATAATCCGCACCAGATCGGGTTGGCCGCGTGCGCCGGTCTTGGCATAAATTGCCTTGGAATAGCTTCGCGCAGTTTCCACCGTCAGTCCGATCTCTTCACCCGCCTCGGCAATGCGCTTGCCTCGGCACAGCGCCAGCGCCAGCCGTGCTTCGCTGGCAGAAAGCGCAAACATTTCGCACAGTCGGCTCTCGCGCAAACTGGATGACCAGCTGTCCCCGTGGACGTAGGCAATTACCGCTGGCGTTCCGCTCGATGTCAGCGGTCGGTAGCGCGCCGGCACCAGCAGCATGTCGAGCCATGGGTCGGCGCGCAGCGGAATGGCGCGCGCAGCCGCCTGGGGCGAGGCGGCAAGCTTTGCCAACGTAGAGCCAATTTCCCGCTGCAGGTCACCCTGCCGCACTTCGAGCCGTCCTTCCCGGTCGCGCGCCAGCACCTCGCCAGCCGCCAGAACTTGCTCGCCAAACGGATCGGCGCTGAGAATCAGGCCCGCGGCATCGAGCGCGATCCAGCCGAATTGCAGCTTTTGCACCGTCTCTTCGTTGAGCCGCGCGGCGAACCGTTCCTGTTCGCGCGCAATATAGAGCCGAAGCACGCCGCGCAGAACCGGGGCGATTTCGCGCAGCAGTGAGTCGGTGTTCGGCGGGAAACTCCCGTCCCGGCGGGCAAGCGACAGCCAGCCATCGACTCCGCTCTTCTCCTCAACACGCATAAACAGCGATGCGGTTATGCCGACAATCTCAGTCATCTCGTCAAAGAAGCTTTGGTGTTCGCCCCGGTCTGCTTCGATCATCGCCTTCATCGGGTAAGGCCGGCCATCCGTCATCCAGAGCCTGAGACCGTCATAATCGGGATAGGAATGGCGGCGATAATTAGCGAGGGTTTGCTCGATGGTTGAACCATTGGCGCTGAGGATGAGACTGTCTCGCTTGCGCCATCCCGGCGGCTTAAACAGCAGCGATACATAGTCTGCTTCGCAAATATGGCGCAACTGTTGAAGGAAGCTGTTCCACAGGGGTTGTTCAAATGATCCCTCGAGCAGCGCTGCAGTGAGTGTGGCAATTTTGTTACGCATGGCGGCAAATGATCTCCCGTGGCGCTTGTGCCCCCATATGGGGGTATCGTGCAAGGCCTGCCTTGCTAAGGACAGGTTTGTGCAGGCTAAGGTCGGGTAAGAGCCCGAGGGGTCTGCGAGGAGGATTTTTTCAGTTCGATATTGCGGTTCGTTGGCCATTTCACAGGCCTGTCGACCTATCGACTCTCAGGGGAATTTATTCATGCGATTTACCACAAAGATTGCGCTCGCCAGCGTTAGCCTGCTCGCCATGCCAAATGTAGCCTTTGCTCAGGCGAAGCCAGCTGACGAAAGCAACGCCAAATCCAGTGAAGACATCGTCGTCACCGGAACGCTGATTCGCGGCACGAAGGTTGTCGGCTCGCAGACGATTACCGTCGATGCCGCGGCGATCACCGACAAGGGTGCCAATTCGACGAACGAACTGCTTAGCCTTATTCCGCAGGTCAAGAACACCTTCAACGGACGGTTTGAGGGCGATCCGCGCGGTTTCGGTGCGGGCATCTCGATCAATCGCCCCGATCTGCGCAGTCTGCCGGGTTATAACCGGGCGACCGGCGGCGTGACGCTGGTGCTCATGGATGGCGTGCGGATAACTCCTGTCGGCGTTGGCCAGGCGGCGGTCGACGTCGATGTGATCCCGGCATCGGTGCTGGCGGGCGTAGACGCGATTACCGATGGCGGCACTTCGCTTTACGGCGCGGATGCGATTGCCGGTGTTATCAACTTTCGTACGATGAAGCGGTTCGATGGCGTCAAGGTTGACGGCAATTTTGGCTTTAGCACCAAAATAAAAGGCTTTTCCCAGTGGGATGGGTCAGTGACTGCCGGAACCAGTTGGACGGGCGGTAATGGTTACATCTCCGTCAGCCATGCTGACCGTGACGCCGTTCTCAACGGCCAGACCCCGTGGTCGACGGGTTTGATCTACAGCGCCGCTGGTGTGCCAAGTTTTGCTGGCACCCAGTGCATCAGTCCTGTCGGAAGTGAAGTCAGATATTTCAAGTTCGGTGCGGGCTCAACGCAATGGACGAATAATCCGGCGGCTCCGGGCGCTGGCCGGTTCCCGATTGGCACGGCCTGTGATCAGACTTCAGCGCAAACCTACCTTCCCAAGCAGGTGCGTACCAACATCTTTGCATCGGTGTCGCAGGAATTGTCCGACACAATCGATCTTCGCACAACCGCCTATTGGACCAAGCGTGACATTACGCTTTATGGCTATCCCGCGGGCGGCGCGACAACCGATGCGGTGTTTGTGTTTCCAGCAAGCAATCCCCCTCCGGGCACGATCGTTTCAACGCTGGGCGGAACCGGTTTTTCCTATGGTGCCAACTCGGCTTACGTGAACCGGCCGAGTCAGGTCAATTTCGAGACGTGGGGCATCACGCCTGAGGTAACCGCCAAGCTGGGTGACAATTGGCAGGTGCGCACTACGCTGCACTATGGTCAGTCGAGCAACTACCAGTCCTTCACCGGGGCAGACAACCAGCTTGCGCTGAGCTATATTGCTTCGGGCGCGCTCAATCCCTTGAATGTTGGGGCGGCGAGCGCTGCGGTGATCAACGACATCACCGACTATCAATCGGAACAGGCTACCAAGCATCGCATGTTCCTGGTCCGCTCGATTGTCGATGGAACGCTGTTTGAGGCTCCCGCTGGCGATGCCAAGCTGGCCGTTGGTGTGGAGTATCAAAAGAACTGGGTCAGAACCAGGCTGAATGCCGGCAAGTCCGGCGCGCTGGAGAGTGTGCCTTGGAGAAGTGCAAGCGCCAATTCGAAGTCGATCTTCGGCGAGCTGTTCGTTCCGGTCATGCCGTTCCTCGATCTCTCGGCTTCGGTGCGCTATGACAGTTACAGCAATTTCGGTTCGACCACCAATCCGAACCTCGGTATGACCCTCAAGCCATTCTCTTGGCTCAAGTTGTTCGGTCATTGGAACACGTCGTTCAACGCACCGACCGCGCTTGACCAACTGGCTGTTTCCACTGGTCGTTTTGCTTCTGCCTATTCGGCTACGGTTCGTCCCAGAGATCCTGTCGGCGGTCGAGACAATGGACTTGGCACTCAAGCACTTGTCCTGGAAGGCTCCACGACCGGCCTCAAGCCGCAGACGGCCAGCAGCTGGGCCGCGGGTTTTGAGCTGGAGCCCTTCACCGGGTTGCGGCTTGGCGGTGAGTATTACTTCATCGACTTCCGGAATGCTCTCGGCGCAATCGACTCACAGCTGGATTCGTCCTATCTGGCACGACCTGATCTGTTTGTTTACAACAAAGAATTGCTCGCTAATCCAGCGATCTTGGCGGGATATTACAGTCAGCTTGCCAACGGCGCTCAGGTTTCCACCCAGCAGCCACTTTCGAATATCGCTCTCATCGCTGATCTCAGGACCACAAACCTGAGCAGCTCGAAGCTCGAAGGCATCGATTTTCATGCCAATCTTGATCTCGACACGAAGTTTGGGCATCTCGCATTCGGCGCTAACGGCAACAGGCAGACCAAGGCACTCAGGACCACTGGTGGCACGCCGATCAATGATCTTGGCTTTGGCGCACCTGTGTTTACCGTGAGCACCTTCGCAGGTTGGAACAAGAATGGCGCGTCGGCCAAGGTCACGGTCAACTATTCGGGCAAGTTCATCGATAGTGCTGCCAACAATGTGGGTGGGTTCGACACTATCCAGCCGTTCATCCAGACCAATCTGAACTTTGGCTATAAATTCGATGAATCAAATGGGGCTTTGGCCGGAACCTCGCTGCGCCTGGGCATCGATAATCTGTTCGATGTTGAACCTCAGATCGTCAAGCGGCCTAATACGAACAATCCGACTTTCAGAAACTGGACGCTGGGCCGGGTGATCAAGTTCGGCGTCAGCAAGACGTTTTGATCCCGTTGAACGAACAGCATTAGACAGCGGCCGGGGGGAAACCTCCGGCCGTTTCTTTTTGCGCATTCACTCGCGCAGTTTCGCTTGCGCGAACCCCGCCGCATGCGCCATTGCGTTCCCGGTATTTCCCCGGACCACCGGGCAATCAAACCAGAGAGGAACCCCGATGTTTTCCGCAATCCTGATCGAAAAGACCGACGACGGCCAGACCTGTGCTCTCAAGCAGCTTGACGACAGCATGCTGCCCGAAGGCGATGTCACCATCGACGTCCAGTATTCCACCATCAACTACAAGGACGGCCTCGCCATGACGGGCTCAGGCCCGGTGGTGCGGCGCTGGCCGATGGTGCCCGGGATCGATCTGGTCGGCACCGTCAGCGACAGCTCCTACGCCGAGTTCAAGCCGGGCGACACTGTGTTGCTCAACGGCTGGGGCGTGGGCGAAGTGCATTGGGGCGGGCTCGCCACCAAGGCGCGGCTCAAGGGCGATTGGCTGATCAAGCTGCCCGCGGGCTTCACTGGCCAGCAAGCCATGGCCATCGGCACGGCGGGTTACACCGCTTCGCTTTCCGTCGATGCGCTGGTCAAATTCGGCATCACGCCAGACCAGGGCCCGATCCTCGTCACCGGCACCCCCGGCGGCGTCGGCTCAGTTGCGACGGCTCTGCTCAAGAAGGCAGGCTACACTGTCACCGCATCGTTCGGCGATGAGAGCGAGAAGGAATACCTCACCAAGCTCGGCGCCAGCGAATTCATTCACCGCGATGAGCTGTCTTCGCCCGGCAAGCCCTTGCAGAAGGAGCTATGGGCCGGCGTAGTGGATTCGGTCGGCAGCCATACCCTGGTTAACGCTATCGCCCAGACCAAGTATCGCGGCGCAGTGACGGCATGCGGCCTTGCGCAGGGCGCTGACATGCCGGGAACAGTAATGCCGATCATCCTGCGCGGGGTCTCGATCCTCGGCATTGACAGCGTGATGTGCCCCAAGGGCCCCCGCATGGCCGCTTGGGACCGGCTTGACCGCGACCTCGACCGCGATCTCATCGCAGTGATCGGCGCGGAAGTTGGCCTCAGCGAGGCAATGCAGGCAGGCGCGGATATTGTTGCGGGCAAGATCAGGGGCCGGGTGATTGTTGACGTGAACAGGTAGGTAAAGAGGCTTGACCTGCCCCTCCCGCCCAAGGGGGAGGGGCAGGTCGGTTGAATTTCATCCGGAGCGCCAAACCCGCACGGATATTTCGGGAGAGAAAAATGGCAGACGCAGGCACTAACGAAGGTCCCCAGATTGACCTCAGCGATGTCGATCATCGCGTGGGGCAACTGGTCGGCGGCGGGCAACTCTATGAGCCCTGCGCCAAGAGCGACATCCGCCGCTGGGTCATGGCGATGGACTATGTCAATCCGCTGCACTGGGACCAGGAATTCGCCAAAACCACCAAATACGGCGACATCATCGCGCCGCAATCCATCGCCGTCGCGCTTGATTATGGCCATGGCTGCCAGCCGGCCTGCGTCGGCCACATCCCCGGCAGCCACCTAATCTTCGGCGGCGAGGAGTGGTGGTGGTATGGCACCCCGGTGCGTCCCGGCGACAAGCTGTTTCAGGAGCGCCGCTTCTATGACTACAAGGTCACCGACACCAAGTTCGCTGGGCCGACCATGTTCAGCCGCGGCGACACCACCCACCGCAACCAGCACGGCGCGCTGATTGCCAAGGCGCGCTCGACCGCAATCCGGTATCTCGCCGCCGAAGCAGAGCGGCTCGGAATGTATGATGCGACAGCCGGCGAACTCAAGCGCTGGACCAAGCAGGAACTGGCCCAAGTCGACAAGGTCCGTCACGAATGGCTGATGTCCAACCGCACCGGCAAATCGCCGCACTGGGAGGAAGTTTCGATCGGTGACAAGCTGCCGCGCCGGGTCATCGGACCGCATTCGATCGCCAGCTTCACCACTGAATACAGGGCCTTCCTGTTCAACATCTGGGGCACATTCCACTGGACCGCGCCCGAGGGCGTTGTGGACCCATGGGTCAACCAAGATCCGGGCTGGCTCCCCGAATTCGCATTTGACGAAAATCTGGCGATGATTGATCCCCGCGCGCGCGATGGTCTGTATGTCGGCCCCTCGCGAGGCCACATCGACGATTCCTATGCTGAGGAAGTCGGGATGAGCCGGGCCTATGGCTATGGCGCGACGATGGCGGCGTGGAACACCGATTATCTCGCCTTCTGGGCAGGGCATGATGGTATGGTCCGCCACGCCAAAAGCGACTTCCGCACCCCTGCATTCGAGGGCGATGTCACCTATTTCGAAGGCGAAGTGGTCGACAAGATCGAAAACTCGCAGTGGGGCTTCCCGGTGGTGCAAGTGAAGGTCAAGCTGACCGATCAGAACGGCAAGACCGTGGTAAGTTCGCTCAACGAAGTCGAGCTGCCGTACTGATGGAAAGCCTGCTGGTTGACGAGGGGATGTCAGTCTCGCGCGGCATCCCGCTGTCCGACGAAGAAGGTATCGGCGCACTGACGCTGGGCGGTTATGTGCGTGAAGTGGCCGCGCGCTTTGGCCCTCGCGAGGCAGCGGTGGTTTATCTCGATGGCGAGGCGGTGCGCTGGACTTATGACGACCTGCTGGCGCGCGCGATGGAAGTGGCGCGTTCGCTCGCCGCCTGCGGTGTTGGCAAGGGCACCCGGGTCGGCATTCTATGCACCAATCGGCTCGAATTCCTTGCCTGCCTGTTCGGCACCTCGCTCGCGGGCGGCGTGGCGACGACGATCAGCACCTTCTTCACCGCGCACGAGCTGGACGAAGTGCTGAAGGCGTCCTGCTGCTCCGTCCTGCTGCTCGAACGCAATGTCCTCAAGAAAGACTTCGCCGAAATGCTCGCAGAGCTGGAGCCGCAAGTGCTCAGCGCAGCACCAGGCAAACTTGCCTCGCTGCGCTATCCCTTTCTGCAGCATATGGCACTGGTCGACCGTGACGAGAGCTTCGGCGGAATCGATGGCTGGAGCACATTCCTGGCACGCGGGGATGCAGTCTCGCCCGATCTGGTCGACGCCATGGGTGCCGCCGTTGCCCCGAGCGATCCGGGTCTGCTCAAGTTTTCCTCAGGTTCCACAGGCAAGGTCAAAGGCATCCTCAGCGCGCACCGGGGTGTCTGCCTCCAGCTGTGGCGCTGGAAGATCTGGTACGCCATCGAACAGCCGCCGCGCACCTGGTCGGCCAACGGCTTTTTCTGGTCGGGTAATTTCGCCATGGCGCTGGGTTCAACGCTCTCGTCAGGCGGCAGTCTGGTGTTGCAGCGCTGGTTCGATGCCGATGAAGCGCTGGCACTGATGGAGCGCGAGAAGGTCGACATGCTGATCGCCTGGCCGCACCAGTGGGCCCAGCTCGAAGCTTCGCCGGATTATCTGACGGCCGATCTGTCGGCACTGCACTATATTGACCGCGATACATTGGTCGCGCGGCATCCCACGGTAAATACCGAGTGGACCGAAAACCGCTGGGCCTATGGCAATACTGAGACCTTCACGCTGATCACGGTCTATCCCGCATGCTCGCCGCCAGAATTGACCGGCACCAGCCACGGCATTCCGACAGCGGGCTCGACCGTCAAGATCGTCGATCCGCTGACTGGCGAAACCATGCCGCTGGGCGGCCGAGGCGAGATCGCCGTCAAGGGACCGACGCTGATGCTCGGCTATGTCGGGATTCCGCTCGACCAGTCGCTCGATGCCGAAGGCTTCCTGCGCTCCGGGGATGGTGGCTATATGGATGAACTGGGCCGACTCTATTGGGAAGGGCGGCTCAACGACATCATCAAGACCGGCGGCGCCAACGTGTCGCCAATCGAAATCGATGAGGCGATCCGGCTGTGCCCCGGCGTAAAGGTCTCGCAAACCGTGGGTGTGCCAGACGATCTGCTGGGCGAACTAGTGGTTGGCTGCATCGTGCTGCAAGATGATGCGCAGCTGGATGAGGAGGCGATCAAGTCCTTCGCCAAGCAGAAGCTCGCCAGCTACAAAGTGCCCCGCCGGGTGCTGTTCTTCGCCGAGGATGAGCTCAAGACCACCGGCAGCGCCAAGATCAAGACAGCCGAATTGCGCAAGCTGGCGGCCGAGCGGCTGGCGGAACAGGGGTAGGGGTAGGGGTATGACCGATTTCAACGACTGGGTGGCCATCGCCAATGTGAAGGCCGCCTATTGCCGCCTACTCGACACCAAGGACTGGGAGGGTTGGGGTCAGCTATTCACCGAAGATGCAGTGCTCGATGTGACCGGCAGTGGCGGCACGGTCGAACATGGCCGCGCGGCCATTGTCGCTTCGGTGCGCAGTTCGATTGAGACGACCAAAACGGCGCATCAGGTGCATTTCCCCGAGATCACCATCGAAGGCAACACCGCCAAAGCGATCTGGCCAATGCAGGACCGGCTGATCTGGGAGGATGGCCGGACAATGACCGGCTACGGCCACTATCACGAGAACTATGTGAAGCAGGATGGGCGCTGGCGGATTGCCGGACAGAAGCTCACCCGGCTGATCATGGAAGCATGAGAACACAAAGGAAGACAGGATGCCGCGCATAGAGATCAACGGCCTGTCGATCGCCTACGACATCATTGGTGAGGGCGACAAGACGATCACGATTACTCCCGGCGGACGCTTCTCGCGCGATACCCCCGGTGTGCGCGAACTGGCCAGCGAACTCGCCACGCATGGCTACAAGGTGTTGATCTGGGACCGGCCCAACACCGGAGAGAGCGATCTGTGCTTCGATGGCGAGTGCGAGAGCTTCCAGAATGCCGACACCCTGGCGGGCATGATCAAGGCGCTGAACCTGGGCAAGCCGCTGGTCTATGGCGCGTCTGGCGGCAGCCGCGAGGCCTTGCTGGTCGCCATTCGCCACCGTGAGCTCGTCTCGGGCGTGCTGTGCCAGTGGCTGTCGGGTGGCGGCATCGGCATTGCCACACTGCCGATGGCCTATAACCACGATCCAGCCATCGCCGCTTCGCTCGGCGGGATGCAGGGCGTTGCCGAAATGCCGGCCTTCGCCGAACTGATCGAGCGCAATCCGCGCAACCGCGATTTGCTGATGGCCTGGGATCCCGAGGCGTTCGTTCTGCGCATGCGCCGGTGGGCCGACTGGTTCTTCTGCGCCCCGGGAATGCCAATTTCCTGCGTGCGCGCCGGAGACCTTGAAGGCATCAGGGTGCCGGTAGTTATCCTGCGCAGCGGCAAGTCCGACATCCACCACACCCGCGAAACCAGCGAGGCCGTCGCCAGCATGATCCCCGGCGCCGACCTTCAGGAACCGCCTTGGGGCGACCGCGAGTGGATGGAGCGGCTGGAAGGCAGTTTCAAGCAAGGCGCCGGGCTGTTCCTCAGCATGCCCAAGCTGGCGCCGCAGATTTTGGCGCTGGCGGAGAAATGCTTGTGACGTGCTAGCCCACCTTCATCCCTGACGGCGGGCCTTCATCCGCCCATTTGCCGCGCCGCTCGGCCAGCGTTTCCAGCGCCTTCCCCATCCAGGCCGCGGTCATGCCGAGGTCCTTGAAATCGAACTTGTCGGAAGAGCGGAATTCCAGCACTTCGACGCCCTGTTCGCCCGGAACATAGGTGTAGGGCACGTTGACACCCAGGAAGAAGCCGTCGCCCGGCCCCAATTCCTCGACACCGATCTTCAGGCTGCCGGCGACGATGAAATAAAGGCAATCGGCGTTGTGGCTGTGGCGGGGCAGGGGAAAGCCGCTTTTGAACCAGGCGTAGGTCAGGCTCATGCCGGGTCGCGAATAGAGCAGCTTGACCTGACTTCCTTCGCTAAAGCCGGCTTCATGCAATTCGCCGCTTACTTCAAGGTTTCCTGGCCCTGTCTGATCCACGTACATCGGGCCATCCGCCGCATAATCCGTCGCCTTGTTCGCGCGAAAGATCGCAAACGGGGAGGCGAATTTACGCGCGTCTGCTTCAGCCATTGCCATTCTCCACAAGAAACTCAGCTACCTGAACATAAGTCTGGAATATAGTGAGCATTGCTATTATATCCAGCCGTATGGATGAGAACATTGGCACATTACTGGCCCAGGTGTCACGCCTGCTTCGCCGCAGCTTCGATGAGCGCGCGCGCGGCATAGGGGTGACCCGGCCGCAATGGCAAGTGCTCAGCCTGCTGAAGATCCACGCTGGCAGCAACCAGGGCGCCCTGGCGGAAATGCTGGAAGTCGAACCGATCACGCTGGGCCGGATGATTGACCGGTTGCAGGAGGCCGAACTGGTCGAGCGCCGCGCCGACCCGGCTGATCGCCGCGCCTGGCGAATTTTCCTGACCGACAAGGGCGAGGGGCTGCTCGACAAGTTGCGGCCATTTGGACACGAGACTCTGGACGTGGCGCTCGAAGGCGTGAGCAAAGCGGAACGAGACCAGCTCATGGCGACACTTGCCCGGGTACGTAGTAATCTTTCGCGCAAGGTCCAGCCGGTTGCGGTCGTAAATGGCTGAGAGCGACCC
The DNA here is from genome assembly GCA_039928735.1 of Novosphingobium sp. Classification (GTDB taxonomy): domain Bacteria; phylum Pseudomonadota; class Alphaproteobacteria; order Sphingomonadales; family Sphingomonadaceae; genus Novosphingobium. The sequence continues at coordinate 13,261 of JBDSSP010000004.1, forward strand.
CCAGTTTTCGCTGACCAGCGAGGAGCTGGTCGCACCGCGCAGATCCCGCGCGGCACGAATGGGGCGACTTGCTGCCATGCTGTCGCTGCCGCTGCTGCTGATAGGCGGCGCGGTGTGGTATTATCGCTCGACCGAGCACATCATCTCAACCGACAATGCCTATGTTCAGCAGGACAAGGTTTCGGTCAGCCCGCAGCTGACCGGCGAGATTGCCGATGTGCTGGTGCACGAGAACGAGCAGGTCAAGCCGGGCGATCTGCTGTTCCGCATCGATCCCGAACCCTATCGCATCGCCATCGCCCAAAACGATGCCGCGATTGCTGCGGCGCAAGTCAAGGTCATCGGCCTCGAGACCGATCTGGCCAACACCGGCGTGGACATCAACGGCGCCCGTGAGGATGTCGGCTTCTACCAGGAGGAATACCAGCGCCAGTCCGAATTGATGCAGCGCGGGTTTACGACCCGTGCCCGGCTGCAGGCTGCCCAGCATGCGCTTGACGATGCGCGCAGCAAGCTTGCAACCGCGCAGGCGGATGCTGCCAAGGCGCGGTCGGCGCTCGCCACCGGCTCGGTCGCACCAGGCGTCAATCCCGCCTTGCTCGCCGCCCAGGCGCAGCGCCGCATAGCCATGCTCGACCTGTCGCGCACCGACGTGCGCGCACCGGTCGGCGGCATGGTGACCCAAGCCGACCGGCTGCAATTGGGCCAGATGATGACAGTTGGCCTGCCAGCGCTGACCATCGTCATCAGCGACAAGAGCTGGATCGAGGCCAACTTCAAGGAAACCGACCTGGCTCAAATGCATGTCGGCCAGCCGGCAACGCTGACTTTCGATGCTTATCCCGAACTCAAGGTCAGGGGCCACGTCGCCTCAATCGGCGCGGGAACGGGATCGGAATTTTCAGTGCTCCCAGCGCAGAATGCCAATGGCAACTGGGTCAAGGTGACCCAGCGGGTGCCGGTGCGAATTGCTCTTGACGGGAAGCCCGGCCGCCAGCTGATTGCCGGACTGTCGACTCATGTCGTCATCGACACCAGCAAGTAAGTCTGCGGCCAGTGAGGCCTATGCCAGGGCCATAGCCGAGGATCGCGCGCTGCTGCCAACCAGGCACCGCGGATTGCTTATGGCGGCGGTGGTGATGGTCTCGCTTGTCCAGTTTTTCGACGCAACGATTGCCAACGTCGCGCTGCCCTTCATGAAAGCATCGCTCGGCGCATCCACCGAGACGGTCAGCTGGGTGCTGACCAGTTTCATCATGGCCACAGCCATCGCGACCCCGCTCACCGGCTGGCTGTCCGACTATGTCGGTTCGCGCAACCTGTTCATGTATTCAACTCTCCTGTTCCTCGTTTCCTCGGCCGCCTGCGGCGCGGCGCCATCGCTCAATGCGATGATCGCCTTCCGCATCGTCCAGGGCATATCCGCCGCCTTCATCGGGCCGATGACGATGACCATCTTGTTCGACATCAGCCCGCCGAGCAAACAGGCCATGAGCATGTCGATCTTCGGCATGATGGTAATGGTCGCGCCGATCACCGGGCCTGCGGTCGGCGGGTTCATCACCGAATACATGAACTGGCGGTGGATTTATTACGTCAACCTGCCGCTTGGCATTCCGGCGCTGGCGTTGATCTGGTGGCTGCTGCCAAGCCGACCGATCGAGCGGCGCAAGCTCGATCTGTTCGGTTTCGCCGTGCTCGGACTTGGCCTCGCGGCAATGCAGCTGATGTTCGACCGCGGCCAGAGCAAAGACTGGTTCAGCAGCAAGGAGATCGTCGGCGAGGCGATCATTATGGCGTCGGCGCTGTGGATTTTCCTGGTGCACAGTCGCGGCCATCCCAATCCGCTGTTCAAGCGCGCGCTCTATACCAATGCCAACTTTGTGGCGTCGCTTGCCTTCATGATGGTCGTGGGAGCGTCGGTAGTCGGCCTGTCGTCGGTGCTGCCGATGATGTTCCAGACGATCTATCACTACCCGGTGATGGATACCGGCCTGCTGATGGCGCCGCGCGGCATCGGGGTGATGTTTACCTCGCTGCTATCGGGCTGGCTCGCGCGCAAGTTCGATGCACGCTATGTCATTCTGACCGGCTACCTGATCGCTGCCTGGGGCATGTGGACCATGACCGCGTGGTCACTCGAAATGGGCAGCACGCCGATCCTGCTGGCGAGTTTCATTCAGGGCATGGGCTTTGGCATGATCGTCACGCCGATGCAGCTGATGGCCTTCTCGACGCTCGACCAGAGTCTGCGGCCTGACGGCTCCAGCTTGATGTCGTTGTTCCGCAGTTTTGGCGGTTCGATTGGCATTTCGGTGGTGGTCACCATGCTGTCGCGTAATCAGCAGATCAGCCATGCCGATCTTGCCGCGCATGTTACCCCGTCCTCGGTCCCCGGCTTCGACTGGAGCGGCACTCTCGACAAGATGGGCGGCATGGGCGGCGGTGTTATGGCGATGATCAATGGCGAGGTCAGCCGCCAGGCGATGATGATCGCCTTCCTCGACAATTTCTACATGTTGACCTGGGTGCTGCTCGCCTTCGCGCCGCTGCCACTGTTGCTTAAAAAGCCAAAGAAGGCGGGCGCGGTCGAGAAACTGCCGGTTATGGAATAGCCCGTCAATCGGTCGCAGGCGCACATTCCCCCTTGCCGCGGGCCAGTGTTTCTGGAAACGCGTCAGTCGCAATGAACAGTTAAACGAGAGGCATGTCGGTGGGAAAAGTTGTTGTCATAACCGGGGCCGGTATCGGCCTCGGCCGCGCACTGGCACGGCGTTTTGCCTGCGAAGGCGAAACGGTAATCGTACTGGGGCGGACTCTCTCAAAAGTGCAGGCAGTCGCCGATGAACTGGGTGCGCCACATTTTGCGGTCGAATGCGATGTGCAATCGGCGGATTCGGTCCGCAAGGCCTTCGCTGAAATCGCCGCGCGCCATCCCAAGATCGACGTGCTGATCAACAATGCCGCAATCTACGAGCCTTTCTTCATCAAGGATGCAACCGACGACCAGATCCTGCAGCCGATCCTGACCAATTTTGCAGGACCTGTGTTCACCTCGCGCGCCGCCATCCCGATGATGGAAAAGGGCGGCTATATCATCAACGTCACCAGCGAATCGGTCGGACTCGAATTCCCGATGCTGTCGATGTATCAAAGCTCAAAGGCCGGGCTCGAGCGCTTCACACTGTCGCTAATGAAAGAGCTGGCGCCGGACGGTATCCGTGTCAGCACCGTACGCTGCGGGCCGATGATGGAAGAAGGCAAAGGATCTAGCTGGTCGCCTGAGATTTCGATGCAGTTCTATCAGTTGTGCGTCGCGGCCGGGATCGACATGATGAAACGCCCGATCAGCCACGTGACCAACGTCACTGCCGTATTCCGCGCGCTGCTTGATCTGCCCGGCGACGTCAGCGTGCCGCATGTTTCGATCGAAGGCTGGACTGCCTGATTTCACCCATCTGCTATTTCAAGGAACCCGACCAATGACCACACTTCCCGACGCCAAACTCTTCATCGATGGCAAGCTCTGCGACGCCAGCGACAGCGGCACTTACGATATCATCGGTCCGTGGACGGGTGAGCCGGTCGGCAAGGCTGCCGATGCCACTGCCGACGACGTGAATCGCGCGATCGCCGCTGCGCGCCGCGCTTTCGACGAGACCAACTGGGGTTCGCCGGAAAACAGGGACAACCGGCTCGCGCTGGTCAAGAAGCTGCGCGCTCTGTTCGAAGTGAACCGCCAGCGGCTGTCCGAACTGTCGGTGCATGAAGCCGGTGCTGCGCTGGGCGCGGTGGGCCGGGCCCATGTCGCCATGGCTCTCGATGGCTGGGATGATTACATCCGCATCTTCGACCAGGTAACCTGGGAAAAGGATTATGGCACCCGCGAGGCCTTCGGCTCAATCCACAAGCGGGTTGCGGTTTATGAACCGGTCGGCGTCGTGGCGGCGATCACTCCGTGGAACGTGCCGCTCTATGTCAACATTGGCAAGGTCGTCGCCGCGCTGCTGGCTGGCTGCACCGTGATCCTGAAGCCCGCGCCAAACACGCCCGGGGCTGGTGCGATATTCGGCGAGCTGGCGGCCGAGGCAGGCTTTCCCGCTGGCGTGTTGCAGGTCATCTTCGGCGAAGACCCGGCGCTGGCCGGCGAAATGCTGGTCAACGATCCGCACGTCGACAATATCTCGTTCACCGGCTCGACCGCAGTTGGCAAGCGCATCATGGAACAGGGCGCGCCGACCCTGAAGCGCATCTTCCTCGAACTGGGCGGCAAGTCGGCCAAAATCGTGCTGGAGGATGCTCCCAATTTCGCGATGGAATGCATGTCGACCATGCTGATCTTCCATGCCGGGCAGGGCTGCGCGGTGCAGAGCCGCTTGCTGGTGCCCAGGAGCCGCTACGAGGAGGCGCGTGCGATCCTCACTCAAGCATATGCCGGGCTCGGCGAGGGCTGGGGCGATATCACCAACCCCGCGCACATCATGGGCCCGGTCATCTCCAAGCGGCAGATGGAACGCGTGATGAGCTATATCGAACTGGGCAAGCAGGAAGGCGCCACGCTGATCGCCGGCGGCAAGGCCCGCCCAGACAAAACTCCGGAAGGGGGAAGCGGCGGCTATTTCATCGAGCCGACCTGCTTCTTCGACGTCAACAACTCCATGCGTATCGCCCAGGAGGAAATCTTTGGCCCCGTGCTGGTGGTGATCCCGTTCGAGGACGACGACGACGCCGTGCGCATCGCCAACGAGAGCTCCTATGGCCTTTCGGGCGGCGTCAGTTCGGGCGATTTTGAACGCGCGCTGCGCCTCGCCAAGCGCCTCCGCACCGGCTCGGTTGGCGTCAACGGCGGCATGTGCATCTCGGGCGACATCCCTTTCGGCGGCTACAAGGCCAGCGGCATCGGCCGCGAATGGGGCATCGAAGGGATCGAGGAATTCCTCGAAACCAAGATGCTGGCCTGGCCTGCCGCAGCGGCCTGAGTTGGCGAGGCCGTTAGATGGCTGAGTCTCACCCTATGTCCCTCTCCATTTTCACGTAGTGCTAATGGGGAGGTGGATCGTCCAAAGGACGAGACGGAGGGGTTACTGCGCGAGCGTAATACCCCTCCGTCACCGCTTCGCGGAGCCACCTCCCCATTTGTGCTTCGCAAAAATGGAGAGGGACTGGTCTCAGATATTGGGAGGGGGTCCGCCCCTAATTCCGCGACCGCGGCAGGCCAAGGCCGCGCTCGCCAACCATCGAGCGGTGCACTTCGCTTGTGCCGCCATAGATCGTCGTGCCATGCGCGTGGCGATAGGCCAGGTTGAGATGCCCGCGCGGCCCCTTGCGCTTTGACAGTGAGTGCGGCGCAGTCAGATCAAGTAGATCGCGTGCGTCCGACTGGAACTTTTCCGAGGAATACATCTTGGCCATAGGGCCATAGGCAAGGTTTTCCTTGCCTTCGACCTGGACCCAGTTGGCGCGGAACTGGATCAGCTCGGAAACCATGACATTGGCCGCGGTGCGCGCGAGGCGGCGCTGGGCATTTTCGGTCTCGAGCAGGGACTTGCCACCTGCCACCTTGATCTCGCCGCACAGCGCCACAGCGTCTTCGAGCATCGCGCGCTGGACCTTGGAAAAGCCGCCGCCATGTTCGAGTTCGAGGCTGGCTGACATAGTCCGCACGCCGCCATCGACTTCGCCGAGCCGGTAAGTGTCCGGGATCTTCACGCCATCATAGAAGGTGATGTTGGTGCGCTCATCCTGGAAGGTATAGACTGGCTGGACTGTCACGCCCTCGGCCTTCAAGGGCACGATGAACATGGTCAGCCCCTTGTGCTTGGCCACTTCGCTGTTGGTGCGGGTCAGCATCAGCACATAGTCGGAAATGTTGGCGCCGCTGGTGAACATCTTGGTGCCGTCGATGCGCCAGCCGTTTCCGTCGGGGGTGGCCTTGCACTGTGCGTTGAACACGTCGGATCCAGCGCCCGGTTCGGAATAGCCGAGCGAACAGATCGCATCGCCCGACATGATCTTGCCCAGCACGTCGCGCTTCAGTTCATCCGAGCCGAACCGCTCGATGATCAGCGCCACCATGGAGGAGACGCCGCCAACGGGATTGGTCCAGTTTTCATCTTCCAGCACATCGCGCGCGGCAGTGATTGCATAGGCATTAAGCCCGCGACCGCCGACATCCTTGGGCAGGCCGAGATAGGCAAGATTGGCCGCGATCAGCTTCTTGTGGACCTCCGGATTGAAGCCCTCGAACGAATAGTGGAACTTCGATTTCTGCTCGTCGGTGACTTGGGTGGCGAAAAACTCGCGCAGCTCCGCCTGCACCGCGCGGGCCTCTTCGCCCAGATCGAAATCGATCGGCACTTCGCCGGTCTCGGGCAGGGCGGTGGTTTCCCCCGCATAGAGCCGCCTTCCCGCCTCTGCGAGCAAGTCCTGCGGATCGCCCAGCACCAGCGGCCAGGCCTTCGAGCGCAGCGCATAGAGGTGAATGTCGTATTCGGTGGTCAGACCATAGCCGCCAAAGGTGTGCAGCGACTGGGTGCAGGTGCGCGCAGCCATGTCGGCATTCCACCAGGTCGCCAGACTGATCGTCGCGGCGGCTTCCTGGTCACCATCGGCTATCGAGCGGATCGCTTTCCACACCAGGAATTTGCCGCCATCGATTTCGCAAATCAGATCGGCCATTGGGTGCGAGATTGCCTGGAAGGTGCCGATGAATACGCCGAATGCCTTGCGATCGCTGGCATAGGCCGCAGCAAGCCGCAGCGCTTCGCGGGCGAGGCCCGAAAGCGCGGCGGCGATCAACAGCTTCCACTCCTCCGTGGCCGCGGCGAAAGTGGCTAGCGCATCGGCGCCGGAGGCCAGCACAGTTTTGTCGAGTGCGCCAAGATCAAGCTCGGCGATTGGGGTCGAGGCCAGGTTTTCTTCGGCCACCCGCGCGGAGGCTGGTACGCTTACCAGCACCACATCGTCGCCGTGCCGCGCGATGACCGCCTCGGCGACCAGACCGCCCGCGACCCATTGCAGGGGCTGGCTGGCAATATCGTGCAGCGCAATCGTCACCACGGCCTCGCCGGAGAGAACGCGGCCGAGCAGTTCCTCTCCGCCGCCGAGCTGACCCAGCAACCGCGCCGCAACCAGCGCCTCGGCGAGCGGGCCTGAGGCGAGCGTGCGGCCGGCTTCTTCCATCAGCAGCGCCGCCTCGAACAGGCCCATGCCCATGCCGCCCGCGCCTTCCGGCACGCGCATGGCAAAAGCGCCGAGTTCGGCAAGGCCGCGCCACATTTCGGCATCAAAGCCTGACGGAAGCGCCGCGCGCACGCGCACCGTGCTGCTGTTCTCGTCAAGGAAACGCGCGAATGTCTCGCGGACCATTTCCTGCTCTTCGGTGAGGTCAAAATTCATGAGGCTGCTCTTCCCGCAAATAGGCTGTTGGAAATTGCCTCACCATAGATTCAATGGCGGCTGCAACCGGAATCTGCATGGCCTCGCTCCGGCATGCCAGATCGGCGGTCCGCAAATGATAACGGCCGGAGGTTTCCCTCCGGCCGTTCAGATGTTGCGTAACTTGCAGTTTCAGAACTTCTTGCTGACGCCGATCTTTATGACCCGGCCCAGAGTGAACCCGTTGGCCGCACCGAACAGCGAGTTGCTGAGGCCGCGGTAAAGCGGCGGGTCGGTATCGAGCACGTTGTCAACATTCACCGTGAACGACAGATCCTTGAGCCAGGGGCTCTCGCCGGGAACATTGTACTTGAAGAACAAGTTGAACACATTGAAGCCAATGACGTAGCTCTGCTGCAGGTTCGCTGCCGACGGGCCTTCGGCCATGCCTGAGTTGTGGGCCCAGGTTACCTGACCCTGGAAGTTGCCGACATGGGCGCCCAGAGTAGTGTTGACCTTGAACTTGTTGTTGGGATCGACGCCGTTGACATCGGCAACGCCGGTTGTCCCGCCTTGCTTGAGGCTGAGGATATAAGTGCCATCGACAGCGGCATACACGTCGCCGAAGCCGGTTTCATGGCTGTAGTGCACATAGAAATCGATGCCGTCAGTCAGAACGGTGCCAAGGTTCGTCGTGCGGCCATCCATGACAGCGTAGACATTGGAGAAATTACCACCGATCGAAGCAAGGGTGTTTTGTGCGGCTGTGCCAGCCAGACCGCCCGGCAAATTGGCGGCGAGTTGGTTGAAATAGGCTTGCATGGCCGCATCGCCGGCTGTGTAGAGGACAACCTTGTCAGCAAAGTTTTTATAGAAAGTCGGCAGGTTGATCGGCGCAAAACCGATAAGACCCTTAAAATTGATGTTATAATAGGTCATGCCGGCGGTCAGGCCGGTTGCGGGTGGCCGGATATCGAAACCCAGCGACCAGGTGGTCGCTTTTTGGGGCTGCAAACCTGGCAGCGTGCCGCCAAAGGCGACGAGGAAGCCGGTATGGTTCGAGCCGCCGAGCACGGGGGTGTTCGGATCGAAGAAAGGCCGCAGCGTAGTTGGCAAGGGATTTACCGACTGCGCCGTGGCCTGAGCCAGATCGGATAGACCCGGCGCCTGGAATGCCTTGCCCCAATTGCCGCGCAGTGTCAGCCAGTCGACCGGCTGGAAATTGATGCCGAACTTCGGATTGAAGGTGTGCCCGAAGTCGCTGTAGTGGTCGTAGCGAGCCGATGCGGTAACCGATAGCCCATAGATCCCGCCGCGATTGTCCGCGCCGATGATTGGCAAATTGACCTCGCCAAATGCCGACCAGATGTCGCGCTTGACGATTGTGTCGGTAAGCGCGGCAATTGCAGCCCGGCTGGCGCCGCGGGTGGTGATGCCGGCATAGGAATCGTGCTCGAATTCGACGCCAATAGCAGCACGCAGATCACCGCCCGGCAGCTTGAACAGCGGACCATCTACGACGGCACGGGCATCAACCAGCTCATTGACCGCACGGCCAAACTGGAACAGATCGATGGCGGAAGTGATGACGGGTGCATTGCTTGCCAGTGCGGGATTGCGGGGATCGAAGGTACCGGCGGCCGCACCGGCGTTGAGTACTGCTGTGTTGATCGGGTTGGCCTGACCAAAGAAGTTGGCCTTGCCACGCCCATAATCGACGGAAGCGTTGACCTGCCAATCGTGGCCAAGATCGACCTTGATCGACGGGATGATGCCGAAGGCCTCCATGGTCGTCGGAGCTGGCGTGAACGTACCAAGCGCCGATGCCAGATTGATCCTGAAAGTTTCGTTTCCTGAAAGCCCTGTCCCCGGCAAATTCGCTGCGGGAATATAGAACGGGCTGGCCGGGGTGACGGTAACGTCGGCAGTGATCGGTCCACCGTCGGACGTATCGACGCGATGGACGTAATAAGCCTTCAGCGAGATCTGGACCCGGCCACCCGTGTCAATCACAAGGCTGCCGAGCAGCGAGTGCTTGGTTTCGCGTGGGTAGAAAGTGGCAAGTTCAGTGTTGTCGCAGCGACTGGCGGTCGCCGAAATCGGGTTCAGGCTAAAAGTTTTGCTTGAAATTACGACGTTGCCGGGCGTGCAGTTGAAGCTGCTCCCTACCGGAATGTTGTTGTTGGCGGCCGTCGCGACCCAATCCAGGCTTTGCGACCAGCCGCGCTCTTTGCCGTAGAGCGCATCATGCCGCGAGAAATCATAGGTAACGTAAGCCGAACCCCAATCCCATGTCTTGCCGACCGTGGCGTTGACATTGGCCTGCTGGTAATTGTCGCCGAAGCCGAAATTGTCCTTGAGTTCGACGCCGTCAAAGCTCTTCCGGGTGATGAAGTTCATCACGCCGCCGACCGCATCCGAACCGTAAGTGGACGAGCCACCGTCGGTCACAACTTCCACGCGCTCGATCGCGCCGGCGGCAATCGCGTCGACGTCAGCCGAAGTCTGCAGGATGCCCATGCCCGGCATACGGTGCCCGTCGAGCAACAGCAGCGTGGAGGCTGTGCTGCTCGCGGTGTTGCCGAGGTAGCGCAGGGTCGGGCGGTTGACCGCCAGCGAGAAGTTAGAACTGCCGCGAACCCCGACATAGCCATTGAACGTGCCAGCTTGCGGAATTGAGCTGACCAGATCGGACGTATTGGCAGCGCCGATGCTGATGATCTTTTCCTGCGAGACGCCGATTGACTGCGATCCCACCGGCGCAATGCCGCGGATCAACGTGCCAGTGACGATGATGTCTTCGCTGGATTTGGCATCTTCGCCGGCGGCAGGAGCCTGCTGTCCGAATGCAGGTGTCGCCATGCCAGCTACACTTACGAAAGCGATAGCACTGATGCTCGCAAGTGCGAGGCTGCTGTTGTTACGCATGGTCCTATTTCCTCCCGATAGATTCAGATGCGGATCGGCAGAACGACCGTTCGTGCGGATTCCCCAGTTGAACGCAAATCATTACGCTTCAATGGCACCCCTTAAATCGAAAGCCGTGATCTGAAAGACCTAATTGGCTGAGAAGTGAATTTCTTCACACCCTGTTGCAATTGAACAACAGATCAGCAGGCGGGCGCCGGGGCTTGGTAGAATCGGACCCGGCCTATTCCTCCAAAACCTCGATCACCCGCTCCGGGCAAGCCCGTGCACCGCGCTTTGCCAGCTCTTCCTGGCCCGCCGCGACCTCGAAACCGTCGCTGTCGATATAGCCTTCATCGTTGAGCGGATAGAGTTCCGGGGCGATGGCCCAACAACGGGCATTGCCAGTGCAGCGCGCC
>JBDSSP010000005.1:0-24554 GCA_039928735.1 Novosphingobium sp.
CGTGTGGCTGGGGCACTATGCCGATAGCGCCGCTGCGGCATTGTTCCACGCGGTTTGACCCTTCGACACGCTCAGGATGATCGCGGATGATTGAGTTCATCCCCCAGACTACTTCCACCAGTGCCGATCTTGTCGCGCGCCTTCGTGCGGGAGAACAGGTGCCCGAAGGCGACTGGCTGACTGCCGACCGCCAGACCGCCGGGCGCGGCCGGCTGGAACGTGAGTGGTTCGATGGTGCCGGCAATTTCATGGGCTCGACGGCAGTCCATGCTGGATTAGCCGATCCAGCACCAGCAACTCTGGCCCTCGTCGCAGGCATAGCGCTACATGAAGTGATCACGGCGCACTTGCCTGCGCTGCACCGCGCCATGCTAAAATGGCCCAACGACGTTATGATCGGCCGCGCCAAGCTGGCCGGAATCCTGCTCGAGAGAGTCGGCGAAACGGTCGTAGTCGGGATCGGCGTGAACCTCGCCTTCGCTCCCAGACTGTCTGACCGCGACACAGTCGCCTTGGCCGATCTCACCACCGCTCCATCCCGCGATGCATTCGCCGCAGAACTCGCGGCCCAGTTTGCGGTGGAAGTTGGCCGCTGGCGCGCCTATGGGCTGCCCTCAGTAATTGCCCGCTGGCTGGCTCTTGCCCATCCGCTCGGTACTGAACTTATCGTCGGCGAACCGGGCGAACCTGGCCTCGAAGGCGAGATTGCTGGCCTGACCGACGACGGACTTTTGCAACTTCGTCTTGGCGACGGTAGTTTGCACATAGTCAACGCAGGCGATATCCGCCTCAAACAGGATTGATCAGAATGCTGCTTGCTATCGATGCCGGCAATACCAATGTCGTCTTCGCGATCTACGACCGTGACGAAGATGGAGGCAGGCTTATAAAAGCACGCTGGCGCATCGCCACCGATCCACGCCGCACCGGCGATGAATATGCGGTATGGCTGATGCAGTTGCTTGAAATTCGCGGCGTTGACCGCAAGGCGATCAATCAAATCATTATTTCCACCGTCGTGCCGCGCGCGCTGCATAACCTTCAGGTTCTGGCGAAGCACTATTTCCAGATCGAACCGCTGATTGCCGGTGAGGGCGCCGCCAGTTATCACATCGATATCGACGTGCCCGATCCGCGCTCGCTGGGCGCGGACCGCGCAGTCAATGCGGTGGCCGGCCATGCAAAATATCCCGGCGACCTCATCATCATCGACTTCGGCACCGCGACCACGCTGGATGCGATCGATTACAACGGCGCTTACAAGGGTGGCATCATCGCGCCGGGGATCAATCTGTCGCTCGATGCGCTGGTCGCCAACACCGCTAAATTGCCGCGCATTGCCATCGAATTGCCCGCCACCAATTCGGTTATCGGCACCAACACTGAAGACCAGATGCTGATTGGCGTGTTCTGGGGTTATGTCGCCATGATGGAGGGCCTGATCGCGCGGATGCGCGTAGAGATCGGCCGCCCCGCCAAGGTCATCGCCACCGGTGGGCTTTCCGTGCTGTTCGATGCGGCAAGCGATATTTTCGATACGGTCGATAGCGACCTGACACTCGACGGGCTGGCAATCCTTGCCGAAAGGGCATTACTTAAGTGAAAATTGGTAAGGAGCTGGTCTTCCTCGCGCTCGGCGGGTCGGGCGAAATCGGCATGAATGTCAATCTCTATGGCTGCGACGGCAAGTGGCTGATGGTCGATCTGGGAATGACCTTCAGCGGCAATGAATATCCCGGCGTCGACCTGGTTTTCGCTGATCTCGAATTCATTGAGGACAACCGCAAGGACCTGATCGGCGTAGTGCTGACGCATGCGCATGAGGATCACATCGGCGCAGTGCCCTATTTCGCCGCAGATCTTGGTGTGCCGCTCTATGCGACGCCGTTCACCGCACGGCTGGTGCAGAAAAAGCTCGATGAGGCAGGCATCGCACGCGATGTCGAGCTCAACGTGATCGATCATCTTGATCGCTTTGAACTTGGCCCCTTCGGCATCCGCTATGTGCCGCTGTCCCATTCGATTGCCGAGGGCAATGCGCTGCTGATCGACACGCCCTATGGCAACATCTTCCACACCGGCGACTGGAAGCTCGATGACGACCCCCAGGTCGGCATCCCCGCGACGGCCCAGGAACTGACCGAAATCGGCGATGATGGCGTGCTGGCGCTGGTTTGCGATTCAACCAATGTGTTTAATTCCGAACCCTCCGGCTCTGAAGGCGGCGTGCTGCGCGGGCTGATGGCGGAAGTAGCCAAGCACAAGGGCAAGCGGGTTCTGGTCACCACCTTCGCCTCGAACGTGGCGCGGCTGCAGACGCTGGGCGCGGTAGCCGAGGCGAACAATCGCAGGCTTTGCGTTGCCGGACGCTCGCTCGACCGGATCATCGAAGTGGCCCAGGCCAGCGGCTATCTGGAAGACTTGCCCGAAATCATCGATTTCGAAACGGCGATGAACTTGCCGCGCGGCGAGGTGATGATTATTGCCACCGGCGGGCAGGGCGAGCCGCGTGCTGCCCTGGCGCGGATAGCGGATGGATCGCACAAAATTTCACTGGATGAGGGCGATGTCGTCCTGTTTTCCAGCCGCGAAATTCCCGGTAACGAGATCGCTATCGGCCGGATCCAAAACATTCTGGCAGATCGTGGCGTCCTGCTCGTCAGCGGCAGGCAGAGCCCAATCCACGTCTCCGGGCATCCCGGCAGGCCCGAGCTTGAAGCGCTTTACAGCTGGATCCGTCCCAAAGTGCTGGTGCCGGTGCACGGCGAGGTGCGGCACATGCGCGAGCAGACCCGGGTCGGTCGGGCCAGCGGCATCAAGCAGACGGTGTTCCAGAAGAACGGCGATCTGGTGCGCCTGGCTCCGGGCAGGCCCGGCAAGTTCGGCGAAGTGCGTGCGGGGCGCCTGCTGCTCGATGGTGATATCATTGCTCCAGCAGACGGTGAGGCGATGGTCATGCGCCGGCGGCTGGCGTTCAACGGCATGGTGACTGTTGCGGTGGCTGGATCGAGCAAGGCCAAAGTGACCGCGCTCGGGTTGCCGCTTGACGAGGACTACGCCAGCTTTGTCGCAGAGGCTGAAAAGGACGTCATTTCTGCGCTAGGCAGGCTTAGCCACAGCGAAAGCCGCGACCTGGCGAAACGAACCGAGGCCGCGCGGCTGGCGGCGCGCCGGGCGGCGCAGCGCTGGTCGGGCAAGAAACCACAAGTGCAAGTCATAATGATGGAAGTGTAAATGCGTTGGACATCAATTCTCGCCATCTACCTCCTGTTTTGGGTGCTCAGCGCTTTTTGCGTCATGCCGATAGGCATCCGCACACACGACGAAGCTGGATTAGACAAGATACCGGGACAGGCGGACAGCGCGCCCTCGAACTTTCGTCCAGCCACAATCGCTTTGCGCGCGAGTGTGTTGGCGGCGGTTCTGTTCGGTCTGTATTATGTCAATTATGTCCAAGGCTGGATCGGCCCAGACAGTTTCGATTACTTCGGCAAACCGCCCGGAATTGACGGGAAATGAGCTGAAAAACGTCTGCCTTTAGCGCCGCAGTCGCTCGATAGCCTGGGCCAGCACGACATAGAGCTTGCCCATGTCGGAAGAGAGAAGCGTCACGCCCAGCGCATTGCCGTCGCGGGTGGAGAGGACCTGCCGCAGCATGGCTTCGAAATCGTGGATATAGCGATTGACCTGATCGTGAAAGCCGTTGTCGTTTTCGTAAACCTGCATGATCGCCTTGGCTTCGCCGCTTTCGATCAGGCTGACGGCGCGGCGCGTGAAGATGCCGCGATCACCCTTGAGATAGGCCGCCCAGGCCGTGTCGCTGACCTCGGTGTCCAACGCGCGGGCTATGTCAATGGCGTTTGAATTAAGCGATTCGGTGATCAGCGTCACCCGCCGGACAAAGTCGTTCTCGACCTTCTCTTCGGCCTGTTCGCGTGCCTGTGCGACGCGGTATTCGAGGTTCCCCGCCAGTTCATCGATCCGGGCAAGCTGATCGCGCAGCTGGATCGTGGTTTCCCGGGCAAGCTCGGAGGCGCGTTGGCTGGCCTGTTCAATCGGGGCCGCAATCGCGTCACTGCGATCAAGGACAATCTTCTCTATGGAGGTTTTGAGTTCAGTTTCGAGCTGCGCCGCGAGACCGGCGCTTTTCGACTGCATTGCATCGAGCGACTGGTGCAGGCCATCCAGCACATCGCTATGGCTGGCTGCCTGTTCGCCGAGTCGGACGTGCAAGGTTTCCAGGCCACTCGTCGTTGTTGCGATATCTTGCTGCGAGACGCGAATCGCACCCTCAATTCGATCGCCGAGCTCAACCACCTCGCGCGCGCTGTCGCGCATTGCATTGACCCGGGTTTCGATCGCGCGGAGCCGCTCTTCTGCATCGGCTATGGCCGCCGGGATTTGCTCGCGGCTGTGCTGCGATCCCGCCTGGATCAATTCGAGAAGGCGAACGCTGGAATCGGTGAGCCCGGCAATCTCGGCATCGGCTCCGGCCAGCGCGGCGCGGCCTTCGGCAATGCGGTCGCCAAGTTGCTGTGCGCTGGTTGCCAATCGCTGCCCGGCATCCTCGGCATGGTTCACGAATTCGCCTAGCCGCACTTCGAGTGAGCCAATCTGGGAGGTCAGGGTATCGCTGTGCGTTTGTATCGCTTGTACTTCTTCGAGCTGGTGCGATTGGCGCGAGGCGATTCCTTCGTCGAGCCCCGCCAGTCGCTCCGCAAGGGCGGCAAGCGATCTTTCTTCATCGCGCTTCAGCTGATTGGCAAGTGTGGCGCTTTCAGACTTGAGCAGATCGATCCGACTGTGCAGCGCGGCAAGCCGTTCAGCTTCGCTCTCCGCCAGCCTGGTTTGCGCTGCGGTGATTGCTTCGGCCAATGTCGCGCTTTGCGCGTTCAATGCGGCAAAGGCCTTGGCTTCATATTCTCCCAGATCACTGCGGAACCTTGTGCCGCGCTCAGCGATATCCGCCAGGCGATTTGCAACCAGTTCCTCGATTTGTCCCGACTCCGTCTGCAACTCGGCTAGCGCATCGACCACGGCTTTGCGCAGGATATCGACTTGTCGCTCGCTTGCCAGGCCGAACTCATTGAGCCGTTTGAATCCCGCGATCATCTCATGCAATTGCCCGTGGGCAGTGCGGCCGGCACTGGCGATATTGTTAGTCACGTCGCGCGCTGAATTGGCGATGACCGGCAATTGTCCGCGCAATTTTTCCATATTGTCGAGCGCGGCAGTGCTGACCGTTGCAATCGATTCGACTTGCGTGCTGTTGTCCTGAATCAGTGACTGGAGCTGGCTGGCGTTTTGCGAGATCCGGTCGACCGCGACACGGCCGAGTGAGTCGAGATCGCGCGTCTGCGCGGCAATGAACTCGCGCGCCATGCTGAGTTCGCTGTTAACTGTTGTCAGGCGCGCAGACAGCCGTTCTGATTCTTCGCCAAGCAAGCGGGCGACATCGCCAAATCGGCCAGCTTCTCGGCGGCTCGTACGCATAACGAGAAGCCAGACCACGCAGACCAGAAGCACCGGACCGGACCAAGTGCCAATCCAGCCAATCACCTGGTCAAGATCTGGCGTAGCGGCGAGGCTGGCCAGCTTTGACCATACGAACAGAGCGGTCCACAGGATGATCGCCGAAACTGCGAATGCAGGCGCGAGCAACTCGTGCCAGCGAGGCGAACGCGGCACTTCCGCCCAGTCTTCATCCCAATTCTGCGCACTGGCGCCCGGTTCCGGCGGCTCTTGCGCGGCATCGACCTGTTCGGTCAGCAGGAATTCATCGCGGTCAGCGTCCATGCTGGCAGCGTCGAATGCGACAATTTTATTTCCCCCGGTCATGCCGCTAATACTAACACACCTGTCCGCAGGATAAACCCCAGATTAACCTTCTTCCAATAGACCAGTGGAATGGCTTATGAATCGGGTGCTCTGGATGCGACCTTGGCGGCAGCTGCCGGAGATGATCCGCAGTTATTGGCGGAATTGCGCCGCGCATTCATCGACAGTCTTGCTCGCCAGATCGATTTGCTCAGCCGATCGCGTTGCGACGGCAACTGGCAGATGGCGGCCATGCGGCTCAAGGGGCTTGCGGCCAGCTTTCATGCCGAACCCCTGACTGACCTCGCAGAACTGGCGCTCGACGCTGCGCCCGGTGACCCGGTTATCGTGCGGCGATTACAGCACTATCTCATCGAGATCGATCCGGGCTGACGCCAAGCAGGCAATTGGAGCTGCACTTGGCATCTGGGCCTGCCTCCCTTATGAAGCGCCCTGCTTGCAGATTTCTGGGCCTGCGAAAATCCAGTTTTAAGGGAGTCGGGCGCTGCGCGTCGCTGTCCTATCGATGCTCGCACTCGCGGGCGAGGCCGAGGGTTCTCCGCGTGCCTTTTTGCGAATCGGTCCGGCGAGTCTGGCGCGGTTCCAGCTCTCGCTGGCGCTGGCGCTGGAATGCCAGCGCATCGTTTGCATTTCCCGTCGAATGTCTTCCGAACTGGTCGATTTGCAAGCTGTAGCGGAGCGTGCAGGGGCGCGGTTCCACGTCATTGCCGGCCCGCGAGCCCTGTCAGGGTTGGTGACTGCCAACGACGAAGTCGTTGTCATTGCCGATGGCCTTCTCGCGCCGGTTGCTGGTGCGGCTGCGCTGCTCGAAGGGCGACACTGTGTCGTCGTTCAAGGCGTGGACAGCGGCATTGCCGCGGGCTTCGAGCGGATCGATCTCAATCACGCTTCCGCCGGTCTGATGAGAATACCGGGCCGGCTGATCGAACGCCTGCAAGAGCTCCCCGCTGATTGCGATGCTGTTTCCGCGCTGACCCGGATTGCGCTCCAGGCGGGGATCGAGCAGCGCCCCTTGCCGAGCGAAGCACGCGACGGTCTGCGCTGGAAGTTGATTCGCAACGAAACCGAAGCGCATGCCGCCGAGGCCGGGTGGATCGGCGAGCATCTCGACGGCGACGAGCCGCATTCGCCTGGAACGTGGCTGGCTCGCCGTGCAGTGCGGGGCTTCGGGCCCGCCATCCTTCACGCCGGAAGCGGTGGCAATATTGTGGCGATCTGCTCTGGGGTGGTGGTCTTCCTAGGGCTCGGCATTGGGTGGGCTGGTTTTCCCGCCATTGCACTGGTGTTGTGCGGGCTGGCCTGGATTACCCGGCGTGCCGGGGCACAACTGCAGGCGATTGAGAGCGATTCGCTGGCTTTGCCGTCGGCGCGTTGGCCGCGTTTGAAGGTATTTGACTGGACATTGGATATCGCGCTGATTGCGATATTGGTCTGGAATACTGATGCGCTTCCCCAAAGTCCGCTTTGGCAGCGCGGCTTTGCGCCTCTGATGGTGATTTGTCTGGCCAGGCTGTTGCCGCGAATCAGTGATCGCAAGTGGGCGTATTGGCTAGCAGATCGCGCCTTGCTGGCACTCGCACTGGCAATCGCGGCAGGGTCCGAACAACTTACCCTATCCGTACTAGCCCTGGCAGCGGCGATTGGCCTTTTTGCAGTCTCATGGCCGGCGGATCGATTGCGGCTAACATGAGCTTAACCATGTGGCGTTAGAAAGGGGCGCATGATGGATAGTGCTGCCCAGTCTGCGAGCGCCAATGGCGTCGAATTTTTGCTGCGAGAGGAACTCGCTGCGGGCGATGCGGCTGCAGTCAATGTCTCGCCGATCTTGCGCCACTTGCTCGATAACGGTGCCAATTCGATGTTCTCCGATGCGATCATTTCGGGCGTGCGGGGCATGGTAAGCGATCTGGCGCGTCAGCTGCTGGATTCGCGCGCACGCGCCTCTGGCGAGGCCGAGCGGGTAGATCATCCGGCCGAAGATCTTGCTGCACTCGCCAACGCCCTGAGCGCCAGTCCGGCGCTGCTCGGTCACCTCCACGCCCTTGCCTGCGAATGGCAACTGACGCAGCAGCTCCATGCGCGGCTGGCTATGGATCCCGTGCTTTCGCCTCTGTTGCAGGCTCAGATGGCTTCGACCGATTCCGAAACGGCCTCGCTCGCGATGAAATTGCTGGCTGCGCAGGCGCGATATTGCCAGGAACAGCGGCGAATGCAGCTCGCCCTGACCGAATTGCCCGGCGACCTCCTGCACGGCGTTCTCGTTGCAATGCGCACTTTGGCAGGGGTAGAAGAAGACGCCCAGGCCGCTGCTGCAGAGGCCACCATTCGGCTTGAATTCCATGAAGCCCGCACCCGGTTGGGCCTTGCGGCACGGCTCATCGCTGGGATGGGCGGGGCAGCCCTATCGGCGCTGTCGGTCAGTCATGCAGGCACGGCACTGTTTCTGACTGCATTGTCGCTGGGTTCAGGGCAGGAACGCGAGGTCGCGGTCATGTCAATTAACGAGACCCAGCTTGCCCGTCTGGCACTGTCGCTCCGGGCTTCGGGCCTAAAGCAACCGGCGGTAGAAGAGCAGTTCCTGGCGCTTCATCCGGATATAGCCTTGCCCGAAGGCTTCGATCAGGTGAGCCCGGATCAGGCTGCGGCAATGCTGGCAGCTTCCAGTTCGCTCGCCGGAATTTGATCATGTCGCCCAAGCAAGCGGTGCTGGCACGGGCCTTGAGCGACGGTGATGACCGGCTGATTTCCGCTGATGAGGCGCTGGCTGCTCTGCAGATGCGCTGCGGCGGCGACCTGCCCGGAACGATTGCTGTACCGGCGCTGCTTGAAGCCGTGCGCAAGGCGCGTCGCTATCAATTGAAGCTCGCCCGCGCAATTACCGCGCAGGCTGGCGACGAATCGGTGACCGCCTGGATCGAGGTCGAACCGCGCTCAGATGGCGAGCAGGGTTGCGAAATTGTCCTGCGCAATTGGCAGGGCGCAGCACTTCCGCCCGAAAATCTCGACGCAACTCAGGTGCTGAGGGCCGGCATCAACCGCCACCTCGCCGAACTGACCGCCGTGCTCGACGCGCGGCAAACTGTTCTGGCGGTCTCCGCCGAAGCGCCAGACCTCCAGGAACTCGCCGAGGCGATGAGGTCCGGACCCGGCCGCGACTGGACCCAATTTGTCGAGATTGATGGCAACAACCGTGGCCAGCCCATGCATTGGCGACTGCTTGATGGCGCTACGCTGCGTGTTGGGGGATCCGATCGAAGTTGGCGCGCGAGTCTCTTTCCGCGTGCGGCCCCCGGTGCGGCGCCCGACGGTTTCGACCTTTGCCTGACTTCGGATGAGCCACTGCCCGAACCGGTCAGCGAGCCAGAGCCCGATGAAAGCGAAGCCCAGGCCGGTCGCCGCCTGATCGGCCGCGATGTGGCGCCGGCCCTGCGCCTTCCGATTGCCCGGATCATAGCCAATGCGGAGACCATCCGCACCCGCCTTGCTGGGCCTTTGGCTGCTGAGTATGCCGATTATGCTGCGGATATCGCCGCAGCGGGCCAGCATTTGCTCGCCTTGCTCGATGATCTTGCCGATCTGGAAGTGGTCGAGGCAGATGAATTCACCACCGCTCCAGATCATATAGACCTTGCCGATGTCGCGCGCCGTGCAGCCGGCATCCTGGGAGTGCGTGCCCGCGAAAAGGGTATCGTCGTTGATCCGCCGCGCGTTGGCGAAAGCCTTCCGGCCGTGGCTGAATTTCGCCGTGTGCTGCAGATCCTGCTCAATCTGCTGGGCAATGCCATTCGTTATTCGCCGGCCAATTCACAGGTCTGGATGAGGATTGAGGCGGAAGGCGATCGTGCACGCGTGATCGTTGCCGATCAAGGCCCAGGCCTTGCCGCCGATCAGCAGTCGCGGATTTTCGAGAAATTCGAGCGGCTGGGTCGCAGTGGTGATGGCGGCTCAGGTTTGGGGCTCTACATCTCTCGCCGCCTGACCCGTGCAATGGACGGCGAGCTCAGCGTTGAAAGCGCACCGGGGCAGGGCGCGCGCTTCATTCTCGATCTGCCAGCAGACCTCAAAGCGCGCGCAGAACAGCCTTAACGTTTGTCGACCGGAATGTAGTCGCGCTCAGGCGCGCCGGTGTAAAGCTGACGAGGGCGACCGATCTTCTGGTATGGATCGGAAATCATTTCGTTCCATTGCGCGACCCAGCCGACCGTGCGGGCAAGCGCGAACAGCGCAGTGAACATGGTGGTCGGGAACCCGATCGCCGAAAGAATGATGCCCGAATAGAAATCGACGTTGGGGAACAGCTTCTTGTCGATGAAATATGGATCGTTGAGCGCCATGTGCTCCAGTTCCAGCGCCACGTCGAACACGGGATCCTTGACCTTGAGTGCATCGAACACCTCGCGCACTGTCTTCTGCATGACGGCAGCGCGCGGGTCGTAGTTCTTGTAGACGCGGTGGCCGAAGCCCATCAGGCGGAACGGATCGTTCTTGTCTTTGGCGCGCTCGATATAGTGGGGAATGCGGTCAACCGTGCCGATCTCGCGCAGCATGTTGAGCGCCGCCTCATTGGCACCGCCATGCGCCGGACCCCACAGGCACGCAATGCCCGCCGCGATGCAGGCAAACGGATTGGCACCCGACGATCCGGCGAGGCGGACCGTGGAGGTCGAGGCGTTCTGCTCGTGATCGGCATGGAGGATGAAAATCCGGTCCATGGCCTTTTCAACTGCCGGGTGCAGTTCATACTTCTCGGCCGGCACTCCGAAAGTCATCTGCATGAAGTTGCCCGTATAACTTAGCGAGTTATCCGGATTCATGAAGGGCTGGCCAACCGAATACTTGTAGGCCATGGCCGCGATTGTGGGCATTTTGGCGATCAGTCGGTGTGAGCTGATCTTGCGGTGATTGGGATCGGCGATGTCTGTCGAATCGTGGTAGAAGGCGGATAGCGCCCCGACCACGCCGCACATTATCGCCATCGGGTGTGCATCGCGGCGAAAGCCCTGATAGAGCTGGCGCAACTGTTCGTGCACCATGGTATGGCGGCTGATCGTCGTCGAGAACTTTACAAGCTCGTCCTTGCCCGGCAGTTCGCCATTGAGCAGCAAGTAGCACGTTTCCATGAAACTCGAGTGCTCGGCAAGCTGGCCGATCGGATAGCCGCGATGCAGCAGTACGCCTTCTTCGCCGTCGATGAATGTGATTGCGCTTTCGCAGGCCGCAGTCGAGGTGAACCCGGGATCGTAAGTAAACATTCCCGTGTCGTTATAGAGCTTGCGGATATCGACCACGTCCGGGCCGACGCTGCCCGAAAGGACCGGATAGGCGATGTCTTTCCCGCCAACGCTCAGTTTTGCCTGTTCACCCACCTGTTACGCTCCTTCTAAACCTGTGTTGTCGTGGCGACGCCTACCTGGCGCAGACTGGCTTGGTCACCAATTCGCGCGAGGCTTTCGTCCCGCCCCAGCAGAACCAATACGTCGAATATACCCGGGGAGGTTGTCTGACCCGTTAGCGCCGCCCTAAGGGGCTGCGCAAGCTTGCCGAGCCCCAGTCCGAGCTCTTCCGCCAATGCCTTGAGACTGGCTTCGAGATTTTCGCTTGTCCAGCCTTTTTCATCCGCAAGACGGATATGAATTTGGTCAAGCAAACTGCGCGCATCATCGGTCAGCAGCGCTTCGGCTTTCACATCGAGCGCCAGCGGCCGGATGGCAAAAAGAAAACCAGCACTTTCCGTCAGTTCGTTGACGTCTTTCGCCCTGACTTTAAGCATGGGCATTGCAGTTTCGAGCAGCGACATCGCCTCGGCCCTCTGCATTTTTGCAGTGACCAGAGCGGCCAGGCGCGCGTCGTCCGCCCCACGCAGATAATGGCCGTTAAGATTGAGCAATTTCGCCAGATCAAACCGCGCCGGGCTCTTGCCGACATCGCCAATATCGAACCATTCGATCGCTTGCTCGCGGGTGATAAACTCATCGTCGCCGTGACCCCAGCCGAGCCGCAGCAAATAGTTGAACAGCGCCTCTGGCAGGATTCCGAGCTCGTCGCGATAGGCGTCCACGCCCAGCGCCCCATGACGCTTTGAAAGCTTGGCGCCATCCGAACCGTGAATTAGCGGCACATGGGCATATTCCGGCACGACCCAGCCCCCCTGAATTTTGGCCATGCCGTGGATGATGGCGAGCTGGCGGAATGCGTTGTTTAGGTGATCGTCGCCGCGGATGACATGGCTGACCTCCATGTCGTGATCATCGACCACCACTGCGAGCATATAAGTGGGTGAACCATCCGAACGCAGCAGCACGAAATCGTCGATTTCGGCGTTGCTGACCGTGACGCGGCCCTGAACCAGATCGCTGATTACCGTCTCGCCGTCCTTCGGCGCCTTGATCCGGACGACAAAGGGCTGGCCAGCCGGCGCGCCTGCCGGCTCGGCATCGCGCCATTCGCTGTCGATGCGGAACGGGCGACGCTCAGCCTGCGCGGCGGCGCGGCGCTCTGCCAGTTCCTCCTGCGTCAGATAGCAGCGATACGCATGGCCGGATTCAAGCAACAGTGCGGCAACTTCGGCATGGCGGGCCGAGCGGGCGAACTGCATTACCGCCGGCTCGTCGCCATCCAGGCCCAACCAGCTGAGTCCATCGTGAATTGCGGCGATGGCGGGCTCGGTCGACCGCGCGCGATCGGTGTCCTCAATCCGCAGCAGGTATTTGCCGCCGTGGTGGCGGGCGAACAGCCAGTTGAACAGGGCAGTGCGGGCGCCACCGATGTGGAGATAGCCTGTCGGCGAAGGCGCAAAGCGGGTGACGACGGGGCGGCTTGCAGCCACCGGACTGGCGGTCACGCTAGTGCTTGCCATCATCGCTCCCTTCCTGTCCTATGCGGCCATGGCCAGCGAAGCCACAGTCCCGGTTCAAGCAGCAAGCCAAGCCGCGGGCTGCGCTGCACTGCAACATCGCTCTTG
This sequence comes from Novosphingobium sp., assembly GCA_039928735.1. GTDB lineage: Bacteria > Pseudomonadota > Alphaproteobacteria > Sphingomonadales > Sphingomonadaceae > Novosphingobium. The sequence continues at coordinate 12,800 of JBDSSP010000005.1, forward strand.
GCGCAGCCTGAGCGGCTTGTCCAGCGGGCTGCGCGCTGTTGCGGCGCGGCTGGAACAATTTCTCAGCGCAGCAGGCTTTGAGCGCGCGCCGTGGCTGGCGGTGGGTTTCGCGAGCGGCATCGGCGCCTGGTTCGAATTGGCGAATAGTGGGCAGTGGCTGGCGCTTGTCTGTGGCTTTATGGGCGGCGCAGCTGCGGTCTTAGTGCTGCTGTCGCGTGACGGGACCTATCCGTATCTGCGCGAGGCAACGGCCTGGTTCATGCTCGCCGTAGCGGCCGGCTGCCTGGTCGTCTGGGCGAAGTCGACCCTGGTCGGAACGAACGCGATTGCCCGTCCTTATGCAGCCACCATTACCGGGCGCGTGCTTGATCGCCAGGAGCAGCCCGCCGATCAGCGTGTGCGATTGGTGCTGGCCATTCGCGAGCCAGACACCGCCCGAGCCATCAGGGTACGGATCAATGTTCCTCTGGAGCATGACCGAGCCGGGGCTGTCGAAGGCGCTATTGTGCGGCTACGGGCGCGGCTGGTGCCGCCGGCACCTCCGATGTTGCCCGGCGGCTACAATTTCGCTCGCGTCGCGTGGTTTGACGGTGTGGCCGCGACGGGTTCTGCGCTCGGTCCGCCCGAGGTGCTCGCGCCTGGCTCGAGTGGCGCTTCGATCCGGCACGTGCAACGCTGGATCGCCGCGCACATCCACGGGCGGATTGCAGGTTCGGCCGGCGGCATCGCGGCAGCGTTCGCCAGCGGGGATCGCGGCGGAATTGCCGATGCGGACGAACAGGCGATGCGCGATGCGGGTCTCACTCACCTGCTCTCGGTGAGCGGACTGCATGTCAGCGCTGTCATCGCAGGTGGCTATCTTCTCACGATTTCGCTCCTGGCATTATGGCCGTGGCTGACCTTGCGCGTCCGGCTCCCGGTCCTCGCGGCGGGCGTCGCGGCGATGACCGGGATCAACTATACCCTGCTGACAGGGGCGGAGGTACCAACCGTTCGCTCCTGCGCCGGGGCCTTGCTGGTCCTGCTGGCAGTGGCAATCGGGCGCGAGCCATTGTCGTTGCGCATGTTGGCGATTGCTGCGCTGCTGGTCATGCTGCTGTGGCCCGAAGCCGTCGCCGGGCCGAGCTTTCAGATGAGTTTTGCATCGGTCCTCGCGATCATTTCCCTGCATGGCAGCGCACCGATGCGGAGATTTCTTGCCCACCGGGACGAAGGCTGGTTGATGCGCCGCGGGCGCGAGGCGGTAATGCTGCTCGCCACGGGCATGGTCATCGAACTGGCGCTGATGCCGATTGCCTTCTACCATTTTCACCGGGCGGGGATCTATGGCGCCTTGGCCAATGTCGTGGCCATTCCCCTTACTACATTCGTCTCGATGCCACTGATTGCGCTGGCGCTGTTCCTTGATCTGGCTGGCCTTGGCGCTCCTGTGTGGTGGCTTGCGGGAAAGAGCCTCGAATTGCTGCTGGGCATTGCCCACTGGACGGCGGGGCAGCCGGGCGCGGTCAATTACCTGCCAGCGATGGGCGAATGGCGGTTCCTGTTGTTTGTCGCAGGCGCGTTATGGCTGGCATTATGGCGCGGTCGGGTGCGGTTGCTCGGTCTGATTCCGGCCGTTGCCGCAGCATTGTCGCTGATGGCGCTGCGCCCGCCCGACCTGCTGATCTCGGGCGACGGCCGTCAGGTTGGCATTACCGGCGAGACTGTCAACAGTCTGCTGGTGCTGCGCGAGGCCCGCGACCCGGTGAAGAGCAGCTACGCGATCGACAACCTAACAGAAGGTGCCGGCACGGACGCCAGGACGCTGGCGCTGGCTGACTGGCCCGGCGCGGCTTGCAATGCCGACTATTGTACGCTGGTGCTGATCCGCAACGGGCACCCATGGCACTTGCTGATCGCGCGCGGTGCAATTTCAGTGCCCGAACGCGCGCTGGCTGCAGCCTGCGATGTCAGCGATATTGTCATTGCCGCGCGATGGCTGCCGCAATCCTGCCATCCGCGCTGGTTAAAGGCCGACCGCAACATGCTCGATAAGTTTGGTGGGCTGACGATTGACCTCAGCGCCCAGCACATTGCGACGGTTGCGGACGGTGAGGGGCAGCACGGTTGGTGGCATCCAGTGGAGCGAGTGCCCTTCAGCCGCAAGGGCCGGGCCGCGAGCCCAGCCAAGGCTCAAAGTGAAGCACGGGAAGCACCCGCACTCACTGCACCCTCAACCAGCATCCCGAATCTGCCGCGTGCCGAAGCCACGGCGACAGCATCTCCTCAGTGATACCGCCGCAGCAGCCCTGCTAGCTTGCCTTGCACTTCGACTTCGCCCGGCCGGTAGAACTGGGGATCATACGCGGAGTTTGCCGGATCAAGCCGCACCATGCCATCTTCGCGGCGCAGATATTTGAGGGTCGCTTCCTCGCCGCGCACCAGTGCGACCACGATCTCACCGTCGCGCGCAGTGTCGGTGCGGCGGATCAGGGCGTAGTCACCGTCGAGAATGCCTGCCTCAACCATCGAATCACCTGAAACCTCAAGCGCATAATGCTCGCCTGCGCCCAGCAGCGCGGCGGGAACCGGCAGCATCGACTGGCCCTCCAGCGCTTCGATGGGGACACCGGCGGCGATCCGACCGTGCAGCGGGATTTCGATGACATCGTTGGCTGGCGGGCGCGTCGAGGCTGGCTTGATCAGCGGCGTGAGGGATGAATTACTGTTGGCAGCCGCACGAGTTGCCGCCTTGGTGGTGACGTCTTCAGGCTGCTTGAGCACCTCGAGGGCACGCGCGCGGTTCGGAAGGCGGCGAATGAAGCCGCGTTCTTCGAGCGCCGAAATCAACCGGTGAACCCCTGACTTGGACTTGAGGTCGAGCGCTTCCTTCATTTCCTCGAACGATGGCGAAACGCCGCTCTCTTCGAGCCGGTCCTGAATGAAGCGGATCAATTCGTGCTGCTTGCGGGTGAGCATGACAGGGTTCCTCGCGCCTATGTTCACAAAAAGGAAGTTCAGTGAACGAATGCGGAACAATTAAGCAACGATTCGCACCGCGTCAAGCCCTTCTTCAAGCTTCAGTCAAGCAATACTGCCATTTTCGAGCAGATAGGCGCGTACCTCCTCGCCAATAGCGCTCGGCGGAGCATCGGCGGCACGGTCGATCAGTGCATTGCTGTTCGCAAGCGACGACATGGCGCCGCTATCTTGCAAGCTCTGCGCAGCGATGGTGTCGCCATTCCAGCGCGCGCGCAGAAACTCGCGGCGCGATCCACTTGGCCCCAGCGGTGCCGCCAGCAACGTGCGGATCGTGCGCGGCAGCGGATCGGCGGCACCAGAAAGTGCGCGAAGCAGCGGCAGCATGAACAGGAAGGCGGTGACATGGCTCGACACTGGATTGCCAGGCAGGCCAAGGATCATCTGCTTGCCCCGAGTGGCGACGAGTAGCGGCTTGCCCGGCTTGATGGCGATGCGCCAGAAATCGATCCTGGCGCCCCAGACCTCCAGCGCCGGACGAATTAGGTCGTGATCGCCCACCGATGCTCCGCCGCTGGTGACGATCAGGTCGGCCTGCTCGGCGCGGGCAAGGACATCGGCAATCGCGTCCAGATCGTCGGCCACAGGGCCGAGCCGTTCGATGGTGCAGGGGAGCTGAGCTGCGAGCGCTGCCAACATCGCGCCGTTGCTGGCCGGGATCTGGTGCGCTGCGCAATCTTCGCCACCGCTCGCCAATTCGTCTCCGCTGTCGATAATGGCAATGCGCGGCAAGCGACGCACTGCGATCCGGCTGTGGCCTGCGGTGATCGCGAGGCCCAGCTGGGCCGGGCCAATGTGGGTGCCGGGCTCGAGCAAGAGGTCGCCACGCCGGAAATCCATGCCTTCGCGCCGGATATGTTTGCCCGGCGGGCTGGGCGCTTCGCCAGTCATCGTAATGCGGTCACCCTCCCGCGTGATATCCTCCTGCAGTATCACAGCCTCGGCGCCCCCGGGCAGAAGCGCGCCAGTCGATATCCGCGCTGCTGTTCCCGCCGCCAGTATGCCAGCAAAGGGATGCCCGGCCGCGCTCTCGCCCACGACTCGCCAAGGGCCCGCCAAGTCGCAAGCAGGCACTGCATAGCCGTCCATCGCCGATTGGTCGGCAGCAGGCTGGGTGCGGCGGGCACGCAGCGGCTCGGCGAGATACCGTCCCAGCGCTTGTTCGGGGGCGAGTAGTTCGATGTCCAACGGTGTGATCAGCGCGAGCAGCCGCGCCTGCGCATCCTCCAAAGGCAGCGGCGCACTCTTCATGGCTTGAGCCGCCACGTCCCGGACTTGCCGCCGCGCTTCTCGATCAGCCGCACGTCGTCGATGACCATGCCCTTATCGATTGCCTTGGCCATGTCGTAGATTGTCAGGAGGGCGACGGAACATGCTGTCATCGCTTCCATTTCCACGCCCGTGCGTCCGCTCAGGCTTGCAGTCGCGGTGGCGCGGACGCCGTCCTGCTCAAACGCGAAATCTACGCCCACGCTGTCCAGCGCCAAAGGATGGCACAGCGGGATCAGTTCGGCGGTTTTCTTGGCAGCCATGATCCCGGCAATCCGGGCTGCGGCGAGGACATCGCCCTTGGGCACATCGCCCTCGCGGATTGCGGCGAGTGCTGTGCTCGACATCCGGATGCGGCCCGAGGCGATGGCGACGCGCGCGGTCTCCGCCTTGCCGCCGACATCGACCATGCGGGCGTTCCCGTGTTCATCAAGATGGGTGAGCTGGCTCATTGTGCGGCGATGCTTTCCGGCGAAAATTCGAACATCAGGCCTAAATTGGCTGCAGCAGGAACGGCGAGACTGCCTGGGCCGGACCCGAGAACCAGCGCGATGCCCTTGCCTTCAAGGAAGCCGCGAGCCTGTTCAATATCGCGCACGCCAAACACTGTCGAGCGAATGCCCTGACCGTGGCGGTTCAGGTATTGGCGCAATTCGCCATCACCTCTCGGGGTCTGCAATTCGACCAATGCGTCCGCAACCTGCAACCCGATGGCACGCGCGCCCAGCGCCGGCCGGTCCACTTCATAGACCGGTCTCGCGGACAGGAAAGATTGCAGGAAAGCGCTGGCCGCCGCGATATCTTCCACCGCATGGGTATAGCCAATCAGCCCGGTCAAGCCGAGCGGATGTTCATCGCGCCACCAGTCGGCGGACTTGATCTTGCTGCCGCCCAGCAGCTCCCAGTCATTGGCATGGAAATAGCCGCTGTAGAATTCATGCGAAACACCGAAGCAATCCGCGGGATCGGTGTGCAGCGCGAGGCCAATATCGCGGACGATACCGAGGCCATGATCGGCAACAGCGGCGCGAACCTCGTCGATATCTGCCTGCCACTCCAGCCCGAGGTAATGCGGCCCGTAGCGCGCGCAGATCAGGAAATCATGCGGCACGAACAGTTCGAAGATAACTTGTCCGATTTCCAGCAGACTCGCATGGAATTCCTTTTGCGGCATATCGACCATGAATTCGGCGCCGAAGTGTTCAGCGAAATGGGCGACACTGACATCGTGGTCGCGCAGCACCACGTTCATGTGATTGACGCGGATCGGCCTGATCGAACGTGGCATTGCTTTCTTTCTTCAGTCCGGCCGATCAGTCGGCCCCTATGTTATCCACCCAGCAGCGCTCGTGTTGCCGCCTCGATGTCAGGCTGGCGCATCAGGCTTTCCCCAACCAGGAAGCATCGCGCACCGCATAGCGCCAATCGGCCGAGGTCGGCATGCGAATTGATGCCGCTTTCAGCCACCAGCAGGGTGCCCTCCGGTGCCAGTGGGGCGAGGCGTTCAGTCACGCCGAGATCGGTGACAAAGCGCTTGAGATCGCGGTTATTAACCCCGATCAGCCGTGACTGCAGTGCCGCCGCGCGTTCCATTTCGGCTTCATTGTGAACCTCGACCAGCACATCCATGCCGCGTTCAATCGCGGCTGCCTCCATCTCCTGCATCGCACCATCATCCAGCGCGGCGACAATGATCAGGATCGCGTCGGCCCCGATCGCACGCGCTTCGGCGACCTGCCAAGGATCGACCGTGAAGTCCTTGCGCAACACTGGCAGCGTACAGGCGGAGCGGGCGGCGACCAGGTAGTCCTCGTGGCCCTGGAAATAGGGCGCGTCGGTCAAGACCGAGAGGCAAGCCGCACCGCCAGCGGAATAGGCCCTGGCATGATCCGCGGGCCGAAAGTCCTGGCGAATGAGTCCTTTGGAGGGCGATGCTTTCTTGATTTCTCCAATCAGCGCAAAGCCATGCGCTGCCTTTGCCTCAAGCGCTTTGCGAAACCCTCGCGGCGGCGATTGCGCGGCGGCGCTTGTGTCGAGATCGGCAAGGCTGGCATCGCGCTTTCTGACGGCAACTTCCAGGCGCTTGGTATCGCAGATTTCGGTTAGCTTGTCGGACATTGCTCCGCCCTAGCCGGGCAAGGGATCGGCTGCAACGCTCAGCTCAGTCGATCGATGTCGGCTTCGCTCAGCGTCCCGGGAATCACAAAGACCGGGCAGGGCAGGAGCCCGGCATGAGTTCCGGCGAAATAGGAAACCAGCGGGCCGGGCCCGCCCTCATGCGCCGCGCCCAGCACCAGCGCCGATATTTCAGGATGCAGTTCCAGATAGTCGCGCACCACTTTCACGCCATCGCCTTGCTGCACCGAAATTACCGGCATCGTCCCGCCATCCGAAAGAATGGAGCCTGCCGCCGTGGCGGCAGTGGTTTGCGCGCGCTCGCGCGCTTCCTCGTCAATAGTCGCCTGGACACCGGCAAAGGCCACGAAGGGCTGGGGTTCGATCAGCGCAATGATATGCAGCGCACCGCCGGTCCTTATCGCCCGGCGCGAGGCAAAGCGCAGCGCGGCCAGCGCTTCTGTGGTATCGTCCATAATCACCAGATAGACGCGCATCCCGCTTGCCCCTCGTCGATGCCCTGCCAGATGGTATCTGCCACTTCGCTAATCTGCGCAAGATACTTGGAAGTTGCGCAAGATGCTTGCCTGGAGCCGTCAATTTGGCCAATGACAGGTCCATGTCGATAGAAATCAAGATGCCCGCCCTGTCGCCGACCATGGAGCAGGGCAAGCTTGCCCGCTGGCTGGTCAAGGAAGGCGACACCGTGGCCTCGGGCGACCTTCTCGCCGAGATCGAAACCGACAAGGCGACGATGGAATTCGAAGCAGTCGACGAGGGCACGATCCTGTCGCTGGCGGTTCCTGCGGGTGCGGATAATATCAAGGTAGGCACAGTGATTGCGACGCTCTCGGGCGATGATGAAGATCAAGCCCCGCCTGCGCCTGTCGCCGCGCCGCCTGCTGTTCCCGCTTCAGCTCCAGCTCCTGCGCCAGTTACTGCGACACCTGCTCCTCCCCCTCTCAGTCCCCCTGCAACTCCAATCGCCAAAGGTGACCGCGTGATCGCTTCCCCCCTCGCCAAGCGCCTCGCCGCCGAAAAGGGTGTCGATCTTGCCGCTGTTGCGGGCAGCGGCCCGAATGGCCGAATCGTCCAGGCAGATGTCGAGGCGGCGGAGGGGGGAACTGCACCGAAGCCCGCCGCTGAGGCCCCTGCTTCCGTCGCAGTCCCGTCTCCAGCCGCCCCGGCAGCGGTCGAAATGACCGAGGAAACCCGGCTCCTGCTCGATCCGCGAATTCCGCACAGCGTCGAAAAGCTCTCGGGCATGCGCAAGACCATCGCCCGCCGCCTCGCCCAGTCGATGCAGACTGCGCCGCATATCTACCTCACAGTTGACGTGCGGCTCGACAAGTTGCTCGCCCTGCGGGCTGAGCTCAACGAGGTTCTGGCCAAGCAAGGCGTCAAGCTCTCGGTCAACGATCTGCTGATCAAGGCGCTGGCCAAGGCGCTGATCGAAGTGCCAGCCTGCAATGTCGCTTTCGCCGGCAACGAGCTGATCCGCTATGACCGCGCCGATATCTCGGTGGCAGTGAGCATCCCGGGCGGGCTGATAACTCCAATCGTGTCCGAAGCCGACAGCCGCAGCCTGTCCTCGATAGCGCTCGCCATGAACGACCTCGGCACCCGCGCCAAGGAAGGCAAGCTGAAACCCGATGAGTACCAGGGCGGCACGGCCAGCCTGTCAAACATGGGTATGCTCGGGATCAAGCAGTTTACCGCCGTGATAAACCCCCCGCAAGCGACGATCCTGGCGATCGGCGCGGGCGAAAAGCGGCCCTGGGTTATGCCGGACGGGACTTTGGGCGTGGCCAGCGTGATGTCGGCGACTGGCAGCTTCGATCACCGGGCGGTCGATGGAGCAGACGGAGCGCGGCTGATGGGCGCGTTCAAGGAATTGTGCGAGAGGCCGCTTGGCCTGGTGGCTTGACGCCATGAACCAAGCTCCCCCGACCCACGAACCCGTCATCCGCGTCGTCGCGATGCCTGCCGACACCAACCCGCACGGCGATATTTTCGGCGGCTGGCTGATGAGCCTGATGGATCTTGGCGCTGGGACGGTGGCGATGCGTGTCTGCAATGGCCGCGCGGTGACCGTGGCGATGGATGGGATGCAATTTCTCGCGCCAGTTTCAGTCGGCGACGAAGTCTCGGTTTACGGTAGCTTGCTGAGCACCGGGCGTACGTCAATTACCATCGGCATTGAAGCCTGGCGTCGCCTGCGCGATGCCGATGCATCTCAAAAGGTTACCGAAGCCAAGTTCACATTCGTCGCGATCGACAAGCAAGGGCGTCCGCGCCCTATCAATCCCTGAGGAGTTTTCCGCGTGTCCGACCCCTATGACCTCATCGTGCTCGGTTCCGGCCCCGGCGGCTATGTCGCGGCGATTCGCGCGGCGCAGCTGGGGCTCAAGACCGCGATTGTCGAACGCGAGAACCTGGGCGGCATCTGCCTCAACTGGGGCTGCATCCCGACCAAGGCGCTGCTGCGCTCGGCCGAAGTGTTTCACCAGATGAAGCACGCGGCAGACTACGGGCTTTCGGCGGACAATGTGACGGCTGACCTTGCCGCCATCGTCAAGCGTTCGCGCGGCGTCGCTGGACAGCTCAACAAGGGCGTCACCGGCCTGATGAAGAAGAACAAGATCGACGTCCACATGGGGCAGGGCAAGCTGACCGCGCCGGGAAAGCTGACGGTCGAGGCCGATGGAAAAACCACGGAACTCACTGCCAAGCACATCATCATTGCCACCGGCGCCCGCGCTCGCGAATTGCCCAAGGCCAAGTCTGACGGCAAGCGCATCTGGACCTATCGCCACGCCATGGTGCCGCCGGAAATGCCGACGAAGTTGCTGGTTATCGGCTCGGGCGCGATTGGCATCGAATTCGCCAGTTTCTACAATGATCTCGGCGCGGAAGTGACGGTCGTTGAGATGATGGACCGGGTGGTTCCGGTGGAAGATGCTGACGTATCGACCTTTCTCGAAAAGGCGCTGAAAAAGCAGGGCATGACCATCCTGACCTCAGCCAACGTCGGCGCAGTCGAAGTTTCGGACACTGGCGTCAAAGCTGCGATCAAGACCAAGGACGGCACCGAGGCGACGCACGAGTTCAGCCACGTCATTGTTGCTGTGGGAATCGTGCCAAACCTCGAAAACATCGGCCTCGAAGATCTCAAGATTGAGCCGGACAAGCGCTACCACATCAAGGTCGACGTGTTCGGTCGCACCAATGTCCCCGGCGTCTGGGCGATTGGTGACTGCACCGACGGTCCGTGGCTGGCGCACAAGGCGAGTCACGAGGGGGTCACCGCCGCCGAAGCCATCGCGCAGGAACTGGGCAACGCGGAAGTCCATCCCCACCCGCTCGATCGCCGCAATATACCAGGCTGCACCTATTGCCACCCGCAAATCGCCTCGGTGGGCATGACCGAGGACAACGCGAAGGAAGCCGGCTACGAAGTCAAAGTCGGCACGTTCCCGTTCATCGGAAACGGCAAGGCGATTGCGCTGGGTGAGGCCGAAGGCTTCGTCAAAACCGTGTTCGATGCCAAGACCGGCGAGCTACTGGGAGCGCACATGATCGGTGCGGAAGTGACCGAGATGGTCCAGGGCTTCGTCGTCGGCAAGACGCTGGAGACCACCGAAGCCGAGCTGATGCAGAGCATCTTCCCTCACCCAACGATAAGCGAGGCGATGCACGAATCAGTGCTCGCCGCCTATGGCCGGGCCATTCACATCTAGCACTATTTGCTCAGCGGCCCGTCAATCCTCGCCGCCCGCAGAATGTGCTCGAATACGGCGACATGCAGTGGTTCGGCAAATTCGCATCCCACCGATTTGCCCTTCTGCCAGCGGATTTCTGCCGACAGCATCTGCAATCCGGGAATGCGGATGCGTAGTGGCCTGGACATGGCCGCGTCGGGCAGCCGGGCAATGCGGAATCCTGACTGCGAAATGTCGTCGAGATGCGCCAGCTTCCAAGGCCCGAGACCTTGGCGAACTTCGCACAGCAGCGTGACTTCTGCGCGCAGGACGTTTTCACGGTTGCAAGATTCGGCTTCGGGAATTGGCTGATGCTTCACTGCGGTTTCCTGCGGCCCCGCGATAAGGGCTAGGAGTTTCCATCCGGTTAGCGTGGCATTGCGTAATGCGCGGTCAATGCGTGACACCGTGTTGCATCGGCAGGGCTTCGGCCATCGGCAAATCGCCATCACCGCCCGAACCCGCGTGCTTTTCACCCGGGCCAAGCAAGGCCGGCTCGAAGATCAGCGCGCAGATCAGTGTCCAGACCAGCGAGATCATCAGGATCAGGCCCATACTGGCGGTTCCGGGATGGTCAGAAAACCACAGCGCGCCAAAGGCACTGCCGGTCGCTAGCGCGCTGAACAGCACTGCGCGCGCCAGGCTCGATTGCAACAGTTCGCGCTCGCCGTGCCACCAGGCCATTACGAAGTAGATGTGGAAGGCGACGCCCACCCCGAATAGCAGAGGAAAAGCGATGATGTTGGCGAAATTGAGCGGCTGGCCAATCGCGACACAGCTCCCCAGCGTCAGGAAGCCTGACAGCACCACCGGCGCTAGCGTGAATGCCACTTCGCGCACCGAGCGCAACACCGCGAACAGCAACAGGCTGACCAGCACCAGCGCAAGTATGCCAGCCTCGATAAAGGCGCGAGCCACGGTCTTGGCCGCTTCCTGCGTCGAGACCGGCATTCCGGTGGCTTCGGGCGCGATGGTGCGGACGGCTGCGGTAAAACGCTCAAGCACGTCACTGTCTGCGCTGTCGCCCTTGGGTACGATCTGCACCAGTGCACGGCCATCGCGGGCAATCCAGTCTGCCGTCATTGCAGGCGGCAGGTTCTCGCGAGTAATCTCAGTGGCCTGCAGCGACAGCCGCAGCTTGTCGAGCGTGACGTTCAGCGGCTGCACCAGCATGGCCTCGACGCGCGCGCGCGTTTCGGGCGAGGCCTGCCCGAGGCGCTCGAAATCGGCGGCGAGCAGCCCTGCTGCCTTGCCGACCGAGCCTGTACTGACCCCGGCCAGCCGGCGTAGATCGCTCGCCGCCAGCGCCAGGGCGGCCCCGGTAGCGGCATCGTCGTTTGGCGGCGCGAGGTCGAACGGGTTGATCGCCGGATCAAGCAGCAGCGATGCATCCTCGATGAGAGCCAGCTTTGCGGGCTGATCGGTGGGCAGGAAGCTGTCGATGGTGATGGCATCGCGCACTTCGGGCAGCTTGCTCAGCTTTTCCGCCATTTGCCGCGCTGCCTCTTCGTTCGCCGTGAGAACCGACAGGGTGTTAGGTGTGCGGTCCGGGTCGGCGATAAGGTTACGCAGCATGCGCATCGCTGGGGCAT
>JBDSSP010000006.1:0-12576 GCA_039928735.1 Novosphingobium sp.
GCAGGAAGCCTTCGACATCGAATATTGGCTGCTGGAAGAGGCCAAGCTCCAGCGCATGCCAGCGCCCAAACCGCTGGTCGGGCGGATCGCATTGGTCACTGGCGGCGCAGGCGGGATCGGCGCGGCATCGGCGGCGCGGCTGTTAGCCGACGGTGCCTGCGTCATGCTGACCGACCGCGACGAGGCCGCGCTGGCCGAAGTCGAGGCAGGATTTGCCAAGCAGTTCGGCAAGGATGTAGTCCGCAGCGCCATTTGCGATGTTACCGACGAAGCACAGGTGCAGGCTTCGTTTGATGCCTGCGCGCGCCACTTTGGCGGGCTCGATATTCTCGTCGCCAATGCCGGGATTGCCTCCTCCGCGCCGCTGGAGGAAACCACGCTCGAGTTGTGGCGTAAGAATTACGATGTGCTGGCCGAGGGCTATTTCCTCGCCGTCCGAAGCGCCTTCCCCTTGATGCGGCGGATGAAGGAACAGGGCGGCTCCAGCATCGTCTTCATCGGTTCGAAAAATGGCGTCGCGGCGGCAACCAATGCCAGCGCCTATGCCAGCGCCAAGGCCGCCGCAAACCACCTCGCCCGCTGCCTCGCGCTGGAAGGCGCGAGCGACGGCATCCGCGTCAACGTGGTCAATCCCGACGCGGTTATCCGCGGCAGCAAGATCTGGGATGGCGACTGGCGGCAGGAACGCGCTGGGGCGCATGGCATTGATGCCGGCGCAGAATTGGAAGAGCACTACCGCCAGCGATCGATGCTGAAGCGCGATGTGCTGCCGCAAGATATTGCCGAAGCAGTCTATTTTCTCGCCAGCGACATGTCGGCAAAATCGACCGGCAACATGATCAATGTCGATGCTGGGAATGCGCAGGCGTTTGTGCGGTGAAACAGAATTGTACCAAAGCCCGCTAAGGCTGAGCTTGCCGAATCCCGCGCGCAACGCGCGCCAAGCTGGTGCCCTTTGACAGGCTCAGGGTGAGCGGGTGCAGTGAGTTAGTGTGGTGAATTGGGATAGGATGAGAGAATGAACCTGCCGTTATCCGAAGAGCTCATCGCCGAAGCCAATGCGCGCGAGTTGGCTGCGCTGGACGAAGACTATGATGCGCTGGGGCGCAGGCTCTCCCGCACCGGTATCGATATCGACGCGATCAAGACGCGCGTGGCGAATTTCTCGGTCGCCGTGCCGAGCTGGGGTGCAGGCCGCGGGGGCACGCGATTTGCCAAGTTCCCGATTCCCGGTGAGCCGACCAACATTCACGAAAAGCTCGAAGACTGCGCAGTAATCAATCAGCTGTGCCGCGTCACCCCGCGCGTCTCGCCGCACTTCCCGTGGGACAAAGTCGGCGACTATTCCGCGTTACGCGAGGAAGCGGCCAGCCTTGGGCTCGGCTTCGATGCGGTCAATTCGAACACCTTTCAGGACCAGCCCGGCCAGCCACACAGCTACAACACCGGCTCGCTGTCCTCGACGCTCGAAGCCACCCGTCAGCAGGCTGTCGAACACAACATCGAATGTATCGAAATCGGCCAGAAACTCGGCAGCCGCGACCTCACCGTCTGGGTCGGCGATGGCACCAATTTCCCCGGCCAGCAGGATTTCGCCCGCAGCCTGGACCGCTATCTCGAGGCTGCGGCGCAAGTCTATGCCGCACTGCCCGATGGCTGGCGGATGCTGCTCGAACATAAGATGTTCGAGCCCGCCTTCTATTCCTCGGTCATCTCCGACTGGGGCAGCTCGATCCTCGCCGCGCAGGAACTGGGGCCAAAGGCCATGTGTCTGGTTGATCTCGGCCACCATGCGCCCAACGTTAATATCGAGCAGATCGTCGCCCGCCTCCACCGCTTCGGCAAGCTCGGCGGGTTCCACTTCAACGACAGCAAATACGGCGACGACGATCTCGATTCCGGATCAATCAACCCACACCAGCTATTTCTGGTGTTCAACGAACTGGTCGAGGCGGAGCTGAAGCCGCGTGACGGCTTCGATCCAGCCTACATGATCGACCAGTCGCACAATGTCACCGATCCGATTGAATCCATGCTCTCCTCCGCCGAGGCGATCACCGGCTGTTATGGCCGGGCGCTGCTGGTTGACCGCGAGGCGCTGCACGGCGCGCAACAAGCCAACGATACGATGATGGCATTTCAGGCCCTGCGCCGCGCCTACAATGCCGATGTCGCGCCGATATTGGCAAAGGCAAGGTTGGAAGCGGGCGGGGCGGTGGATGTGCTTGGAACTTACCGGACAAGCCGCTGGCGCGAACGCAAGGCGCAGGAGCGCAAGGCTGTGGGTCTTGGCGCCGGGATCGTCTGACAAGCAAGTTCGGGAGCAGAAAGCAATGACTGCAACCGCAACTCAGCGGCGCGATTTTATCAAGGGACTTGCGATCTACGGGGCCGTCGCCCCGCTGTTCCGGTCCCGCCTTGCCTGGGCAGGCACGCCAGATGAACCGTCATGTCTGTTGGCGTGGCGTCGGGCCGGATCGGACGGGGCACCGTTGCAGCTGTTTCGGCCCGCACTTGTTTCTTCTGCACTTAAATCTTTGACCGGCGCGGGCTTGGTGCGTTATCAATTGCGGAAATCGGATTCATTTTTTCAGGCTGCAGGCATTTTGCCGAAAAATTGACAAGGGGAGACTGACGATGGCCAGCGTAGTTTCAGATAAGTTCGTGGTTCGCGATGCGGAGTCTGCAATAGGCAGCATCATCGAAACCGACAAGAAAACGCTGCTTTCGGGACGGCATGGGCAAGAGATACGCGAGCTTTTGGAGCAGCGCGGTGTCATCGTGTTCCCCAAAGTCGACTTCACCGACGAGGAACAGGTCGAAGTTTCGAAGACGATCGGCAAGTTCGTCCCGGAAGCGACCGGCGAGATATTCAAGGTTACGATGGACAAGAAGATCAATCCCAACGCCGAGTATGTGAAGGGCGCCTTCTACTGGCACATTGATGGCACCATGAACAAAGTACCGATTTTCGCATCATTCATGTCTGCCAAAGTCCTGTCCGAGACCGGTGGCAATACCGGGTTCTCGAATACCTACGCGGCCTATGACGCTCTTTCGGAAGAGGAGAAGAATCGGATAGCCGAGCTGCGGGTCGTGCATTCGTTCTACAACGCTCAGCTCTACGTCGAGCCGGAGCCGAGCCTCCGGTTGCTGAATGGCTGGATGTCCCTGGGCACCAACGAATTGCCGCTTGTCTGGACACACCGGTCGGGCCGCAAGTCCCTCGTGCTCGGTGCGACCGCGCAGTATATTGTGGGCATGGATCCGATGGAAAGCATGCGGCTTCTGGTCAGGCTGCGCGACTGGTCAACACAGCAACGCTTTACCTACAGCCACAAGTGGTCGGTGGGCGACGCAGTAATCTGGGATAACACCGGCACCATGCATCGCGCGGAAGCCTATCCGCTTGATAGTGACCGCCGGATGCACCGTACCAAGCTGGAAGGCGATGAACCGTTTGCTTGAGTAGCAAGCTGGTTAGGCAGGAGGGGCGATTGCTGCATCGATCATTGCGGGTAAGTGTGCTGGGCGGTGGCTCGTGGGGGACAACGGTTGCGCACGTCGTGGCCGGGCGTTCACCGACGCTGCTTTGGGCCCGCAGCCGTGAAGTCGTCACCGAGATAAACGATCGCGGAACCAACGAGCAATATCTTCCCGGCAGCAAGCTTAACCGCAGCCTCAGGGCCACCGGTTCACTCGCTGAAGCCGCTGCTGCCGCCGATGTCCTGATCATCGGAGTCCCCTCGCAAGCGATGCGAGAGACAGCAGAGGGAGTGCGCCACCACATCCGGCCGTGGGTGCCGGTTATCAGCCTGGCCAAGGGGTTCGAGACGGGCACCAGCCTGAGGATGACCGAAGTGATCGGCCAGGAACTCCCCGGCCATCCGCTTGGCGTGCTCACCGGCCCGAACCTTGCACGCGAGATAGTTGGTGGCATGGCCGCAGCCAGCGTCATTGCCATGGAAGACGTGGTGATCGTCGCCGAGCTGCAACATATCTTCAGCAGCGGGCTGTTCCGCGTCTACAGCAATACCGATCTGGTCGGCTCTGAGCTGGGCGGAGCGCTGAAGAATGTCTTCGCGATAGCCGCCGGGATGGGCGATGGTCTGGGAGCGGGGATCAACACCCGCAGTGCGCTTTTGACGCGCAGCATCGCCGAAATGACGCGTCTCGGGGTTGCATTGGGTGGCAAGCCGGAGACTTTCGCGGGGCTTACCGGCCTCGGCGACCTCATCACCACCTGCACCAGTCCGCAAAGCCGCAACCGCACCGTCGGCTTCGAGCTTGGACAGGGCCGCAAGCTGCCGGATATCATCGCCAGCATGAACCAGGTTGCCGAAGGTGTGAAAAGCTGCGGTCCGATATACGAGCTTGCGAAATCGCTGAAAGTAGAGGTGCCAATCGTCGACGAAGTGTATAGGGTCATCCACCAAAGCCGCAGCCCGAGCGCGGCATTCCGTGGGTTGCTCCGACGCGGTGCCCGCTCCGAGGCCGAGCCGGGCTGAACCGGAAAGAGAGAAGCCAAGACATGTCGTCGCGACAGCTAACCGTTGAGCCGATTGTATCCGAGCCGGCCGATGCGCCGCGACAGCTTGTCTACCTGGCCGCTTCGGAAGGCCGGGCAGAGCGGAAGCTGATCGACCGCTGGCTGGCCGAAAAGGGAGTCGGCGGCGCGCTCGGATCGGCTCAGGCAATCCATTATGACAAGCCGCGCGCCACGCCGGCTTCGGCCCAGCTTGTCGATGCGTTGTGCGGCAACGACAATCTAAGCGAAATTGCCTGGCTCGCGCCGGTGCGGGTCATCTGGCGTGCGCCGAAGCGCACCGGCCATCATATACCGAGATGGCGTGACGCGCTGTTGATGCGCAACCCGCGCGATCCGAGCGAGCGCGCAAAGGCCCGGCTCGCGATGTCCGACTCGGACCGCTGGACAATCATCGAGGGCGAACCGGCGCGGCTGGGCGATCTTCGCCTGCGTTGGCAGGTTAAGGCCAATGACGAAGATATCGCGGCCCCCCGCGAATTCGCGCGGTTCGTTGCCCGCCAGGCGGAGCTTGCGCTGGAACGCGCCGAATATCGTGTTCGCGGCGCGCGCTACAAGGTGCCGCGGGTCTACAAGGAAGATGTCGCCGGTTCGCCGGGCTTTCGCCGCGGCATTGCCGGACTCGCCACCGATCTTGGCCGCGACGAGGCGTCGGTGCGCGCCGAGGCGCTTGGGTGTCTCGACGAGCTGCGCACCGCGCACGATCCCTTCGTGCTCGATCTTGCCGCCAAGGCGTTCCACAAGATGTATTCAGCCGGTTATGGTGAGGTTGATGTCGAGTCGGCCCAGATCGAGATGTTGCGCGAAGCCTTCGCCAAACATCCGGTGCTGCTGCTGCCCTCGCACAAGACCAATCTCGACAGCCCGGTCGTCGAATCGGTGCTGGCCTTGCACAACCTCCCGCCGCCGACGCTGTTCGCCGGAATCAACATGTCGTTCTGGCCGATGGGGCCGCTGATGCGCCGCGCCGGCCGGGTCTTCCTGCGCCGCAAGATCTCGGACAACCCGGTCTACAAGTTCGCGTTGCGCGAATGGCTTGGTTATTTGATCGAGAGACGGTTCAATCTCGAATGGTTTCCTGAGGGCACCCGCTCGCGCACTGGAAAACTGTTGCCGCCAAAGGTCGGGCTACTTTCCTATGCCGCCGATGCTTACAGGCAAGGCCATGTTGAAGACCTGATGCTGGTGCCGATCGCGATCATTTACGATCAGACGTCCGAAGTTGCCGGCTATGCCCGCGAGGCGCTGGGCGAAACGAAGAAAGCCGAAAACTTGGCCTGGATGTTGAAGGGCATACGCGAAATGGGCGCGCCGCAAGGCAAGGTCTATCTGCGGATCGGCGAGCCGCTGTCGATGCGCGCGGCGCTCGGGCCGCCCGATCCACTAGCTGATGCTGATAGCGACGAGAATCGATTGGCACTACAAAAACTGTCGCTCGCGGTCGCTTGGCGTACCAACCAAGTGACACCGATTACAGGGATCGCAATCGTCACCTTTGCGCTGCTCGCGGCTGGGCAGCGCGCCGTGACAATGGACCGGATCATTCCCTATGTCCGGCTGCTGGTGCGGCAGGCGCGCGACCGCGACCAGCCGCTGACGCAAAGCGCGATGCTCGATACGCCCGAACAGATTGTCGAGGTGCTCGACGAGCTGACGCGAACAAACGTGGTCACGCCCAATCACCAAGGAATCGAACCGGTCTATTCGATTGCCGAAGGCCAGCACCTTGCCGCTGCCTTTTATCGCAATTCGATGCTGCATTTCGTCCTCGACCGCGCGATCGGCGAGGTTGCTCTGCTAACTGCTGGCGAGGCACCACGCGGATCGCGCGAAGTTAGTTTCCGAGAGGCTGCCCTTAGGCTGCGCGAGGCGTTAAAGTTTGAATTTTTCTTCCGCGAGCGTCCGGCTTTCGATGATCGGCTCGAAGAGGAGCTGAACAGAATTAACCCGGACTGGCGGCGCCTGCTTGAAGAAGGCGACGATCCGGTGGCAATTCACCGGTCGATATTCCGGCTCGGCGTGGCCCATGCGGTGCTGCGACCGTTCATCGAAGCCTATTACGTTGTCGCAGAGGTATTGCAGCGAGAGTCTGCCGATACGGCCTTTGACGAGCGCGCATTTCTCGACAAATGCCAAAAGCTCGGGCGGCAGTATCTCCTTCAGCGCGAATTGCGCAATCCAGAGTCCGTTTCACGACAGCTGTTTACCACAGGAGTGCAGCTTGTTCGGAACTTAAATCTCACTGAACCTGGGCCGGGCGTTGCTGCGCAGCGTGCCGAATTCGCCAAGCGCTTGCGCGAAGTTCTGGAACGGGTCGATACCGCCGAAGACACCTCCGGACGTGAGCAGACACGAACCAGTTGAGCTACCGCGACCAGATGTTTTAGAATTTGAAGGGTCAATCAGCCGGATGCGCAGTCAACCAGGCCATAAGATCGTCCAGCACAGCTTCACGTTCGGGCTCATTGTAGATCTCGTGATAAAGGCCCTCGTAGATCCTGATCGTCTTGTCGGGTGATCCGATCAGGTCATAGACTGCGCGATTGCCTTCGGGCGGAACCGGCAGATCCTGAGCGCCATGCTGGATCAGGATCGGTAGACAAATGCCTGGCACAAGGGCGGGAAATGAGCTCGCTGCGGCAACCAATTCAGCTGCGGTGCGTGCGGGCACTTTGCCAACCGTAACTAGAGGATCGCTGACATAGGCAGCAACGACGGCCGGATCGCGCGAAATCGTTTCAGGCGGCAACATCAATGTGCCCATCGTCGGCGCGACGGCTGAGATGGCGCGAAGAATCATCTGCTGAAGTGGCGGCACCAGCCCGCCCACCGCCGGCCCCGACAGTATTAAGCCCGAGAGTTTGTCGAAATGCCGCAGGGCGTAGCTCAACGCGATTGAGCCGCCCATGCTGTGGCCGAGCAGCTTCAGCTTCATGCCGCCGTGGCGCTTGCGCACCTCGTTCACGAAGCCGTCGAAGTCCGCCAGAACCCACTCCATCCGGTCGATCAGCGCGCGCTTGCCACCCGATCGCCCGTGCCCACGATGGTCAATGGCATGAACTGCGTAACCCAGCGGCACCAACCGTTCGACCACATTGGCATAACGACCGCCGTGTTCGGCGTAGCCATGCGCAATGACGACGACATCCTGCGGCTCCCCATCGGGCAACCAGGATTGCGCGAACAGTTTAATCCCGCCAGTTCCCGCTAGCTGCCATTCATGCGACGAAATTGCACTCACACCTTTTCGTCCGGTGCGGGCCAGTTGCTTAGCGTATTGATGTACATCTGCCGCACTTCCTCGATTTTTTCAGACATGTTCGCCATGGTCCAGTCAGCGACCGAAATCGGCGGCAACACGGCAACATCGACCGTGGCAGGCCGCATCATTGTCCCACTGTGCGAGGCGATATCGAGTGCGTTACGGATAATGATGGGCACCACGGGTACGCCCGCCGCCCTAGCCATATGAAACGCTCCCTTCTTGAACGGGCCGACCGAATTGAGGTTTCCGCGGGTCCGCGTCCCTTCGGGGGATAGCATCACTGAATAGCCCTCGTTCTGCATCGCATCGACCACTGGAGCCAGCGCTTTGGCAGCGCTCATCTTACTGCCCGACCCACGATCAATCAGTATCGTGGGCATGATTTTGGTTACCAGCTTACCGATGACATTTTCGCCCATTTCCTTGCGGGCGATGGCGGCGTAGTCGGTCTTGACTAGCGCTGCCGTGATCATACCGTCATAATAATTGCGATGATTGAAGATGAATACTGCCGGTCGCTGCGCCCACAGGTGCTTTTGGCCGGATACCGCCAACTTTATTCCCGCCATGCGCATCTGGTTATTGATCCAGGCCGGCATCATCATGTTGGCGACGGCGCGTTTATCGCGGGAGATGACACCGACCGCCAAGCCTACCTGCAAGATCGGGCCAATAGTGGCCATCCCCGCGATAGTTCGCAGGAAGTGTCCCGGCTTCGCGCTGCCGCGACTGTCGAGCCGTAACACTGGCCATTTCTTGTCCTTTGCCGCCTCCAACAGCTTGCTACCTGGATTGACCGGATGCGGGTGGCCGACACTTTGCATCAGGCCGACTTCCTCAGATCCGTCGGCATAGAAATGGGTGTCAGCGAGCGAGCCCCCGTGTTCCTTGACGAATTTCTTGATCGCTGCTGCTTTGCCCTTACCGAACAGGTTTTCACCAGCCAGCTTGCCGGTCAACTTGCCGTCCATCACTTCCAGTTCGGTGCACAGCAGGTGCTCGACGCCAAGCGCCTTGACGGCCGGTTCAGCCTGATAACGGCTCGCCGAAGTGGCGACGACCAGCGTATGTCCCGCGCGGCGGTGCGCCTCAAGAATCTCGCGCATCTCGGGAAAGATGCTGTCCTGGATGGCGTTCTCGTAGATGTGGGTGCTGAGCTCTTCCATCTCGGCTTCGGTCTTGCCCTCCCATTGGGCGAAGGCGCGGGCGACAAACTCATTCGCCTCGACCAGCTTGACCATGGTCTTGAACATGACCCCGATCGAATCGGCCACTTCTTTCTTGGACACGTCCTTGCGTTTGCGCCGCTCCTTATACAGCATGCTGCCGCTGTAGCCGCCGATCAGCGTGCCGTCGAAATCGAAGGCGGCAACCACCTGCGGTCCCTGCGGCCCGCTGTCGATTTGTTGAATCAACTGCGCAGCCGTGCTCTTCTCCTCCGACGTCATCCGGTTGAGCAGCTTGCTGGCCAAGTTGGCGTAGGCTCTGACTGGCGTCATCGGATTAAGCAGTCTGGCTGCCACAGCGGGCAAGGAAGCTTTTTTCGCCATCTTCTTCGCAGGCTCGCTGTTGCGAACCGTGACCGCCTTAGGTGTAGTCTCCTTTTTCGCCGCCTTGGCCGGCTTAGCGTCGGCCCGAGCGGACTGTACAACCTTGCCCGGGGCATTCCGCTTGCCCTTGGCCGCCGACGTTGACGCCGCGCCAGTAGAGTTGGTGGTGCTGGCCTTGCTGACTAAAGGGGGCTTGCTGGTGACGGCCTTAGCGGTGATGGCGGGTTTTGTCACTTTGCGACGCGGCTTCGTTGTCACGATGGTCGTCTCGACCGGACTTTCAGTCTTGTCTGCCATTCATAGCCTCCCATTGCTTTCGCACTACCATTCACCCCTGCTCTAGCCTACTGTGCCGGAAGCATCTAGCACAACCGCAAGCAGCTGCGGTCGGCGAATAGGTGGAGATCGGAAAAGCAGGAGGAGGTGGCACCTTGCGACAACTCGATATGGCCGATGCGATGTTTGTATTGACCGAACAGCCGTCTAGAAACACCCAGCATATCGGCATGATCTTCCTGTTCGATCCGTCCATGGCGGAACGGCCGGTCACATTCGATGCTCTGTTCGATCTCTATCGCCGACGCATCCCACTGGCCCGCAGTTTCCGGGAAAAGCTGGTCAAGGTGCCGCTCGATCTCGATTATCCCTACTGGATCAACGACGACGCCTTCGATCTGGAATTCCATGTCCGGCATATGTCGCTGCCCAGGCCAGGCACGCGCCAGCAGTTCTTTACTGTGGCCAACGATCTTATGTCGCAACCGCTCGATATGTCGCGTCCGCTTTGGGAAAGCTGGTATATCGACGGGCTGGACGCCATCGATGGTGTGCCGCCGGGAAGTTTTGCGCTGATCGCCAAGATGCACCATGCTGCGGTCGATGGCATTTCCGGCATGGAGATGATCACCGCCTTGCTAGAAGACGAGGCAAAAGCGGCGGCCCTGATGCCCAAGGCGGAATGGCTGCCCGAAACAGCGCCCGATCCGCGCGAACTGCTGCTCCGCGCCATCGGGTCGAACTGGACCAGTCCGATCAAGCTGACCGATGCGCTGATGCGGGCGGTTCCGGCGATCGCCAGCAACCGCAAGCGGGTCAAAAGCGGCGAGGTGGTGAAGCCGGACAAGAACAAGGCACCCAAGACTCGGTTCAATGCGCCGGTCACGCCGCACAAGGTTATGGAAGGCCGCAGCTTCGCGTTCCAGGATGTGAAGCGGATCAAGGACGCGATCCCGAGCGCGACAATCAACGATGTTGTCGTCGCGATCATCGGCGGAGCGTTGCGCCAGTACCTTAGCGACAAGGACGAGCTGCCTGAGGAGACGCTGGTGTTCTCCGTGCCGATTTCGGTGCGCACCGAGGATCAGAAAGGCACCGGCGGCAATCAGTTTGCCTTCGCCTTTGTCGCCGCGCACTCCGACAATGCCGATCCGGTCGAGCGGGTTGAGGCGGTCGGCAAATCGATGCGTGCGATCAAGGAATATAACAAGGCGGTCGATGCCCAGACCTTGACGAAGACCACCGCCGCAATGCCGGGCATGCTGATGGGGCTGGCGATGCGCGCAATGATGAAGCTGCCCCCCAACGATTTGATGCTGATGTCGAATGCCGTGGTGACCAATGTACCGGGACCGATGACGCCGATGACCTTGCTCGGCGCGCGCTGCGTCGCCGGATTCGCGGCGGGACCTAGCACCGACGGGATTGGCCTTGTACATGCGATCACCAGCCTGTCCGGGATCCTGTCCATCGGCTTCAGCGCATGCCGCGAATTGATGCCTGACCCGGAGTTCTACGGCCAGTGCATCGAGGATTCGTATAACGAGCTTGCCGCCGCCATCGGTCAGCGCGCCTTCCGCAAGCCGTTAGCACCTACGGCCAAACCCAAGAAACCTGTCGCTAAGCCGTCGTACAAGGCCACCCAAGCCAAGCCACCCAAAGCCGCTCAGGGCAAGCCGCGCGCGCCAACCGGCAAGAAGGCCTGACCCGGCGTTTCGAGCGGGGCGAGGAATGCCGCAACCGCGCGGACATGCCCCCATGTCGCCGCCGAACCGGCCATGTCCCAGGCATGTTGGATACCCGGCAACCTCACAAAGCTGACTTGCGCATCCGAAATCGCGCGCAGGCTATCGGCAAAGTCGCCCGCATCCTGCCAGGGCAGCATCGTATCGCCAGTGCCGTGGACGATCAGCATCGGCGGCGCATCTTTGCGGACCCGGTCGAGCGGGCTAACCGCGTGCCATAGATTGCGGCAGGAGTCCGGCGGGCCAGGCATGACCTTCACCGCCATAAATTTGTCGATCACCGCCGCATGGTTGCGTTTCAGTCGAAGATTTCTGTCCAGGAAATCGTAGCGGCCATATAGCGGAACCGCTGCGGCGACCGAGCAATCGGCGTACTCGAAGCCGGGCTTGAACGCGGGATCGTCGTGAGTGAGCGCCGCAAGCGCCGCCAGATGCCCTCCGGCCGAACCGCCGGTGATGGCAATCCGGTCCGGATCGCCGCCATATTCGGCTGCATGCTCACGCACCCAGGCAATGGCCCGCAGAACATCGACAATCCAGTCCGGCCCCCGGCTATTCGGGCCGAGGCGGTAGGTGACATCGAAACACACCCAACCGCGCGCAGCCATATGATGCAGCAATGGTTTGCCCTGCTCGTTCTTGTTGCCAATCGTCCAGGCACCCCCGTGGAGGTGGATGAGCACCGGCATCGCTCCCGAAGGCGGAGCACGAGGGACGACAACATCGAGCAAATTGCGCTTGCCCGCTTCACCATAGGCCAGGTCACTGATCCGTCTGGTCTTGCCCCGCCCGGTCAGGAACGGCGTTAAGCCAGCAAGCAGCGAAACGCGCGTTACGGTAAGGCCGACGGCGGCGAGCAGCACCCGAGCTGCCTGCCGGTTGCGAAGATGGACAACTGCGAAGACCGCCGCTGCCCCAACCAAGAGCCAGAGCGCGATTTTCCCGGCAAAAGTGGCGAGAACGGCAGACCCGATCAGCAGTGGCAACGCAAAAATCTGCCCCATCATGCTCGCCAGCCAGTAGAAGCCCATAACCAGCACGGGAAGGCGGTCTGGCGTAGCCGGAATGAGCGCGCAAAGAGCGATCGACATCAGGATGAGCGCGGGCCAAATCAAGCGATACCACCTCCGGTTGAAGTTGTGCCAGCTTGGCCGCAACAGCCCGAATCCGCAAGCCCATGCGCGGCATCGGCGC
>JBDSSP010000007.1:0-25281 GCA_039928735.1 Novosphingobium sp.
TGCCGTTCCGAGGTCGTGGTCAGGAGCGTTTCCTGGATGATCTCAGGCAGGGTCGCAGCCGTGCTCTCCACCGCGCCGGTCAGCGGGTAGCAGCCCAGCGTGCGAAAGCGGACCGATTTCATCTCGGGAACCTCACCGGGGCGCAGCGGGAAACGATCGTCATCGACCATCAGCAGCATGCCGTCGCGCTCGACCGTCGGGCGCTTGGCCGCGAAATAGAGCGGCACGATGGGTATGTCATTGAGGTGGATATATTGCCACACGTCGAGCTCGGTCCAGTTCGAGATCGGAAAGACCCGGATGGATTCGCCCTTGTTCTTGCGGGCGTTGTAGAGGTTCCACAGCTCAGGCCGCTGGTTCTTCGGGTCCCAGCCGTGGCTGGCGGTGCGGAACGAGAAGATGCGCTCCTTGGCGCGGCTCTTTTCCTCGTCGCGCCGCGCGCCGCCGAAAGCTGCATCGAAACCATATTTGTCGAGCGCCTGTTTGAGCCCCTCGGTCTTCCACATGTCGGTGTGCAGGGGGCCATGATCGAAGGGATTGATCCCCTTCTCCTTGGCCTCGGGGTTCTGATAGACCAGCAGCTCCATGCCGCTCTCGGTCGCCATCGTGTCGCGCAGCTTGTACATCTCCTGGAACTTCCAAGTGGTGTCGACGTGCAGCAGCGGGAACGGCGGCGGCGAGGGATAAAATGCCTTTCGCGCCAAGTGCAGCATCACCGCGCTGTCCTTGCCGACGGAGTACATCAGCACCGGCTTTTCGCTTTCGGCCACCACTTCGCGCATGATGTGGATGGCTTCTGCTTCGAGCCGCTCCAAGTGGGTAAGGGCTCGATGGGTTAGCGTTCTGGACATATACAACTTCCGAAACAAATGTTGAGCGCGCCCTGTCAGGTGGGAGCGCACCGGGCAACAAAGCCATTCTTGAGGGGCGTAAAGCTCTTAGGAGCCCAGCTTCGCATCTATCTCGTCGATTTCGGAGCGCAGCCACATTGTTTCGCTGAGATTGTTGCCACCGGAGGCTTCGAGCAAGGCCTGACTGGCCGCCTTTTTGACAGCGAGCGCAGCCTTGTTGTCTGGCTCGGCGCCCAGCGCGATATCGATTAGGTGCAGCGCCTCGAGCGGCCGCCCGCCATCGACATGGGCCTTGGCCCTTGCCGCCAGTGCCCCTGCCCCGCCCGCCAGCTCGGCGATGTCGGCATGGACTGAGGAGCGCGGCACTCCGTAAAGTTCAGTGGTGCCGTCTTCGTAGTGGAACCAGCCCGAATACTCGCGCCAGATCGACTTGACTGCCCAGCTCGCCTTGCCGTGAAAATCGCCGATTGCGACATTGCCCGGGAACGCAAACTCGCGGACGAGAGTATGCACGTCCTTGCCCGCCTTCATGCCCTCCAGCGTATAGTCGCGGACATAAGTGACCGCGGCTTCGATCCGGTCGAGGTCGTCGCGGATTTTTTCCTTGCCGACGATCGGCGCGCCATGGCCGGTGATCAGGATTTCGGCGCCCAGATCGCGCACCTTGGCGAGCGACTTGAGGAAAGTGCGCACCCGCCGCGGCTTGTCGCCGCGCAGGGTGTTGAGGAAAGGCATGGAGAGCCAGACCGGGCCGAAGGTGTTGCCGGTGAATACCACTTTTTCCTTGGGCATCCAGACCAGGATATTGTCTTCCGTCTCGCCTTCGGGTGCCCAGATCATCTGGAACGTGCGGTTCCCGACTTCGAGCGTCATGCCACTTTCGGGCACGAAGATATCGGGATCGACTTGGGGGATCGGCATCGGCGGCTTGTCGCGCTTGAGCGCTGCGCCCCACAACTTGAAGGTGCGCGGACCGAAGAAGGCCTGCATATCCAGCATGTCATTGCGCAGCTCGCAATAATCGGGGCCGCCGATAACCTTGGTCCCCGGCTCGCTGAATTGATGCACGCCGCCGAAATGATCGGCGTGGCTCTGGGTGAGAATAATATAATTGAGCGGCCCCGTGCGATGCGCCTTGAACAACTTGACCGAGCGCTCCGCCCCATCGGGCATGCCGGTATTGATCACGACATCGCCGTCACTCGTGTTGACAAGATAAGCGTTCGAGACATCGTGCGCCATGAAGATGAAAGGCGTGATCGCTTCCGCCTCGGTCTGCTTGTCCCCGGCGCGGACCAGATCGGCGAGCGGGGTGGGCTTTTCGGTTGCGTCACTCATGCGCCTGCCTCCTCGAAGTGGACCATGACTTTGGCCGATTCGGGCGTTCCTGCGAGTTTCAGCCCTTCGATCACATTCTCGAAAGGAATGCGGTGGCTGATCATCGTCTGGATCTTGTCCTTGAGCCGCGCCATGGAGGCGACGACATCGTTCATCTCGGTGGGATAGCCGACTGCCGTGGTGATGGTCAGCTCGCTGGTCAGCATTGTGCCAAACGAAACCGGAATGGGCTCATAATAGACTGCGGTAATGACAAACCGCGCCCGGTACTTACACAGCGAAATAACCTGACCCGGTATCATCGGCGCGCCTGCGGCATCAATGAACGCATCGGTGCCGACGGCGGGCTTGTGCATGCACATTTCCTTGCCGTGGAGCTCGCCGAGACACTCGTAAAGATCAACTTCGCGCGGATCAAAGGCGGCGCGTGCGCCCAGATCGAGGGCGCGCTGGCGCCGCTCGGCGGCCAGATCGAAGGCGATGACGTCCGTGATTCCACGATCGACCAGCCACAAGATCATTCCCAGCCCGATCGGGCCGCAGCCAAACACCACGACCTTGTCGCCCGCCCTGACCTCGGCGCGATTGACCCCGTGCATGGCAACTGCGAGCGGCTCACACATTGCGGCGACTTCATAGGGCACACCTGCGGGGATTGGCAGGATTGAATCGTCAAGCCGCGCCTCGCGCACCAGCAATTCGTGGACGAATGCGCCTTCAGGGCCGCCGCTGCCGACATTGCTGGGTGTGTTCATCGGATTGACGATCACGGAATCGCCCACCTTTATGCCGGCAACCTCGCTTCCCACCCGCAGCACTTCGCCCGCGCCTTCGTGGCCGATTGGCGTCACCCCGCCCGGCTTGCGCATGATGCCGCCATACTTGATGTAGCTGAGGTCGGAGCCGCAGATGCCGACGGCCTTCATCTTGATCACGACGTCTTTGGGTCCGGCCTCGGGCAGGACATAATCGTCAAGCCGGACATCGCCAACTTCGTGAATGTTAAGTACTTTCATCATCATTTTCCCAATGCGCCGCTTACGGGCGAATCTTGTAGCCACCGTCGAGATAGACGGTTTCGCCGGTCATGAAAGTTGAAGCATCGGAGCACAGATAGGCTCCGATGCCTTCGAAGTCTGCGGGATAGCCAAGCCGACGCATTGGCGTTTGCGGCGCATATTGGCTGGAAAGCCAGGCATCGGCGGCTGCGGGATCGGGACCCATCATCGGCGTGATGATCAGTCCCGGCGCAACGATATTGGCGCGGATGCCGAATTCGCCGAGCTCTACGGCAAGGCAACGGATGACTCCCGCGACCGCGCATTTGGACGCGGCATATTCCATTTTGCCCGGGAGCCCTTGATAGAGCGAACCCGAGCCGCAGGCGACAAGGCTGCCGCCCGGCTCGCCCGCCTCGGCGCGTGCCTTCATGTGCCGTGCACCTTCGCGCAGGGTGAAGAACGCGCCATGCAGCGCGGTTTTTTGAAAATCAAACCAGTGTTCGCTTGGCAAATCGAAAACCGAATCATAGCGCGGTGAAGCACCTGAATTGGCAAACACGCAGTCCACCCGTCCGAAGTCGGCCATCAGCTTCTCGTAACCATCGATGATCGCCTGCTCGCTGGCAACGTCGATGATGTAGGTCTCGACCCGCCCTGCCCCGGCTTCCAGCAGTTGCGCCTTGGCCGCCGCGTTCTTTTCAGCGTTGCGTGCCCAGATCGCGATATCGCCGCCCATCTTGGCGCAGCCCATCGCGAAGCCCAGTCCAATGCCGCCATTGCCGCCGGTGACCAAAGTGACTTTACCAGTGCAATCGAACAGGCCGCTGCCCATGACAATCTCCTCAGCCCATGCCTGATGCCGCACCCACTCAGGCGCGCATCTTGTGAGCGATGTTTGGCGCTTGGGGCTTGCGCTGCAAGTGTGCTGCCTATAGATTTCGGGACATATCGTGTAATCAAGGACAAATTGATTGAATGCCGGGCCAGCCGTGACCGAAACCGCGACCATCACCGTCGATGCCCAAATGACCGGCACCAATCTGTCGGCGCAGCTGGTGCGGTTCAACATTCCCGCGCCGACCGATGCCTTGATCGCGACCGTCCCGCATTACCAGATCAACATGTGCCTGACCCCGCGCCCGCTCAATGCGCGCGCCTGCTATCGCCAGCGCTGGGGGCCAAACCGTTTCGAGCGGCTTGGCGATATCTTCATGGTCCCGCCCGGCGAACGACTACAATTTCGTGGCGGCAGCGGCCGGCAACTGTCGATTGTCTGCCAGATCAGCCCAGCCCTCATTGCGGCAATCATCGGGCAGGAACCAGAGTGGAGCGACGCGCAGCTTGCTGCCACGCTCGATATCACCAACGCCCGGATCCGGGCACTGCTGTTTCGCCTGACCGAGGAAGTGCGCTACCCCGGCTATGCGTCAGAAATTATGTTCGAGCATCTCGGCGGCGAACTGGCCATCGAACTCGCCCGGCTTTATCTCGGAAACGAGGAGCAACCGGCGACCGGCGGCCTCGCCGGCTGGCGCTTGCGGCTGATCGATGAGCGGCTGAGCGAAGATCCCGCTGCGCCATCGCTCAGCGAACTCGCGCAGCATTGCAACATGTCAGTGCGTCAGCTGACGCGCGGCTTCAAGGTCAGCCGGGGTTGTTCGATCGGCGACTATATCGAGCAGCGACGCATGGAAACCGCCAAACGCCTGTTGGTTGACGGCGAAAGCGTCAAGACCATAGCCTTTGCCATGGGCTTCTCTTCGCCATCCAGCTTCACTTATGCCTTCCGCCGTGCCGTCGGCATCAGCCCCAGTCAGTTCCGCCAACGCCAAACACGGGGTTTGCAGGCTGCCTGAGCGGGTATTGGCCTGAATTCGACTATTTGGCTCGATTGGCTCTATGATGCGCGTTGCCAAACGGAGGTCCATGCGAGTTAGCTTTGACCCAAGGAAGGCCGATGCAGGCCTCGTTGAATTTTTCCGGGATAGAGGAGCTTCCTGAATGGCAAATCCGCTCGACGCCAATGCGATGATCGATCAGGCGCACAAGGAAACCGGCGTCACTTCCTTTGATTGCGACAGCTACCGTGAAGGCCTCGATGTGTTCGTCGAGGGTTTCAACGACGGCATCGCAAAGGGGCTCTATCTGGATTCGGGCATCGAGCGCGTGCGGGGCGATTGCGTCAAGTACCTCAGCGATCGCCTCAAGGTCTGGGGCTATCTCCAGGCGAATCCCGAACTGCTCGAGCGACCGATCGAGCGTCCCGTTTTCGTCATGGGCGTACCGCGTACCGGCACCACGCTGATGTCGAACCTGCTCGCGGCCGATCCGGCGCGGCGCTCGCCCTTGGAGTGGGAAATCGAGGAGCCGATCCCTCCCGTCTCTACCGCCGAGCTCACCAACAACCCACGCGTTCAGGCCAAGCTGGATGCCCATGCCGCGATGCTGAAGGCCCATCCCGAAGCCGGCGTCATCTATCGCAGCTCGCCGATCTATCCGCACGAATGCGTCTGGTTTCTCGCCCACGATTTCAAGACGCTGATGATTGAAAGCAAGGGCATCCTGCCCAAGTACCGCGAGTTCATCTTCTCGGCCGACATGACCAGCGCCTATGCCTGGCACAAGAAATTCCTGCAGGCGCTGCAGCACAAGGCGCCGGGGGTTTGGAACCTGAAGATGCCGAGCCACGCGCTGCATCTGGATTATCTCATAAAGGAATATCCCGACGCGCGCCTGATCTGGACCCACCGCGATCCATACGTCGCCACCGGATCGCTGTGCTCGATCATCTCGATGAGCCACCGGATGTTGATGGGCAAGATCGACAATGACTGGTTGGGCAGCCAATACCCTTGGTATGCCGCGCAGCATGCGGAGCGGGCGATGGACTTCCGCGACAAGCACGGCGAAGACCGCATCATCGACGTGCAATATGCCGACATGACCAACGACCCAATGGGGACCATGCGCAAGCTCTACGCACAGCTGGGCGACGATTTCACGCCACAGGCCGAAGCAGGCATCCAGTCCTGGATCGACGACAACCCGCAAAACAAATTCGGCAAGCATGGCTACAAGCTTGACCAGTATGGGCTGAGCAAGGAAAAGCTCGAACCGCTCTTTGCGCGTTATCTGGCGAGGTACGACGTCGAACTCGAAGGTCTTTAGGAGGGCCGCAATGATTGAAGGCAAGTTCTACCAGCTCGGCTACGTCTGCGACAATCTCGAGGAGGGTATCGGCCAGTTCCGCGGTCGGGGCATGACGCATGAGCCGCATATCATCGAGATCAACCAGCCGGTGAACTCACCACAGGGCGAAGTGATCAACAAGCTGCGGCTGTGCTTCATCTGGATCGGCGACGTGCAATACGAGCTGATCCAGCCGCTCACCGACCCGCTCGGCATTTATGCCAACGCCCCTTCGAACGGTGCCCCGATCCGTTTCCACCAGATCTGCATGCGGGTCGAAGGCCCCTGGAAGGACTTTGTCGCCCGCACCAAAGCGCAGGACCTGCCAGTGGTGATGTGGCGCGACATGGGCGGCGACAACCTGAAGTTTCTCTACATCGATGCCCGCGCCACGATGGGCCACTATCTGGAATATGTCTGGTGCACTGACGCCGCCTGGGAACAGACCAGGGCGATGTAGCAGGCGCTAGGCCCGCATCTGGCGCAACCAGCCGAGGATGTATTCCCGATTGTTGCGGTTCGCTTCGAAGCGGGCGAGTTGGGCATCATGCCGCAGGATGGCATCGATGATTAGCCGCCGCCCGCTTTTCCAGCGCTCCAGATCAATTGCCCCGCGATAGGCGGGATCAATCGGCGCGCTGGCTGAAAAGCGCAGGGTGACCCGCGTCAGCAATTCGAACAGCGGTCGAACAACCATGCGGAACAGTAAGTCCTGGAACTGGCTTTCAAGCCGCTGGACATCCACTTCACCCGATGCCCCGGTCACTGACTGGGCGAAGCTGCGCAGTTCGTCCAGCAAGCGCGGCTCGCGGCAATCCGCTGCTGCCGCCGCCAGTTCGTTGAACAACAGCGAGGTCATGTCGAGCGCTTCGTCCCACGAAGCTGGCTGGCTGCGCATATAGGCGGCGAGCGAGCGTTCGAGCGTAGCTGCATCGGGCCGACGGCCATAATAACCGCCGCCCGGCCCCCTACGCACTTCCAATAGACCCTCATGTTCAAGAATGCGGGCCGCCTGCTGGATGGTGACGATGCCGACGCCGAGCGAGCGCGCCAGATCCGGCAGCGAACCGATCAGGTCGCCATCGGGCAATGCGAAAATCCGTTCACGCAGCGCCTCGACCGCCGACGCAACGATATTGCGGCGCCCGGGAGACGCATCGCGTGTCATGGTTATCGCAGAAATCGGGACCATTTCCATTAAATATACCGTTTATTTGCCATTGCAACGTGAATTATCGGGCATATGCAGGCTTACACGACCAATCACATGCACATTATAGCATGAGCGACTCGAGTGCAGCGCTTGCCAGCCGGTTCCGTTTGCGTCAGTCTGCGAGCAACAATGCGGCGAGTGATTCAATCCTCGTCCGGGAGTGGATAAAATGGGATTCCAGCAACCAGACCTCGCGGGCCTGCCCCGCCACCCGATCATCATCGGCGGCGAATGCGAAGAAGCGGGCAGCGGCGCGATTATGCCACATATCTACCCCGGCACCGGCACGGTCACCCGAGAGATCCGCATGGCCAATGCCGACGATGTCGATCGCGCGGTTGCATCAGCCCGCAAAGCCTTCCCCGCCTGGCGCGCCATACCGGGTGACCAGCGGCGCAACCTGTTCTTCAAGCTCGCCGCGCAGTTTGAAGCCAAGAGCGCAGAATTCGCCCCCAGCCTGGTCGCCGAAAACGGCTCTGTTGCTGCCTATGCCCCCTACATGGGCTATGACGCGGCACAGAAGTTCCGCTATTTCGGCGGCTGGTGCGACAAGATCCATGGCCGCACCATCCCCATGTGGGGCGGCCCGGCGCATGACTATGTGAGCTATGAACCATACGGCGTCGTCGGCGTTATCATCCCGTGGAACGGACCGCTGTTTGCCGCGACAATGGTCATGGCCCCTGCCCTCGCCGCCGGAAACTGCGTTGTCCTCAAATCGCCTGACCTTGCGCCATACAGCGCGATGTTGCTTGCCGAAATCATCTGCGAGGCGGGCTTCCCGCCGGGTGTGGTCAACATGATCACCGGTGCTGCCGATGCTGGCGAAGCGATGGTGCTGCACCCAGGCATCGACAAGATCGAATTCATTGGCTCGGGCAACACCGCCAAGAAAGTGCTGGCGAGCGCAGCGCAGTCGCTCAAGCCGGTCGGTCTGGAACTCGGCGGCAAGTCCGCTGTGATCGTGTTCGACGATGCAGACCTGATGTCTGCCGCCAAATTAGGCATGTCCGGCGCGGTTTCGGCCAATGGCCAAGGCTGCGTCAATGGCACCCGGTTGCTGGTTCAGCGCGGGATTTACGATACCTATCTGCAGACGCTCGCGGGCATGGCAGCGCACGTCCCCTGCGGCGATCCGCTCGATCCGTCGACGGTACTCGGCCCGGTCATTTCGGAGGCGGCGTTGGGCCGCATAGTCGGCATGGTCGAGGGCGGCGTAAACGAAGGGGGCCGCGTGCTCACTGGCGGCCAAAGGCTGGGCGGCGATCATGCCGGAGGCTATTACTTGCCCGTCACGGTGCTGGCAGATGTGCCAAACGAGAGCTTCATCGCACAGAACGAAGTGTTCGGCCCGGTATTGGTCGTCACCCCCTTCGACAGCGAAGACGAAGCCGTGGCTCTCGCCAACGACTCCGAATATGGGCTCGGCGCCTATGTCCACACCCAGAACCTGCGCCGCGCGCATCATGTCACCGCACAGCTTCAGGCTGGGATGATCCACGTCAACGGCTCTGGAGAGGCGATGCAGCCCAATTGCCCGTTCGGCGGCTGGAAAAAGAGCGGTCACGGCAGGCTCGGCGGCATCGAAGGGCTGAATGAATTCATGCAGCCCAAGAACATCTGGATGAGCCTGAAAGGACCCGACGCATGACCACTTTGCTCGATCCCAAGCACCGCAGTGCGACCGGCGCGGCGTTGCAGGAGAAAATCTACGGCCAGCCTGCCCCGGAGCCCAAAACGCCGTTTCAGGAGTCGATCCGCGATTTCGTCTATGCCGAGGTGTGGAATCGCCCCGGTCTCGATATGCGCGCGCGATTTCTAATCGGGATTGCCGGTGCGGCGCTGTGCCGGTTCCCCGAATCGACTATCGAAGGCACAATTGCAGGTGCGCTGCGGACCGGTGAACTGACACTGGCGGAGGTGCGCGAAGCCGCTCTGCACATGTGCCTTTATGGCGGCTGGGGCACCGGCGACCTGATCGACAAGGCAGCGACCCGAGCCGCAGCAGCGCTTGGCCTGCCGCCTGCCGAATGCCCGCCGATCCGCGCCGAACCGTGGGACCCGGATGTGCGCACGGCTGAAGGCCAGGCTGAGTTCACCAAGGTCATGACCTTTCCCGGCGGACCATCGGCCACGCCCTTCCTCGAAGCGATCAACAATTTCGTGTTCGGCGAAATGTGGTGTCGCCGCGGGCTGGACGAGCGCTCGCGCCGCTGGCTCACACTGGTCGGCGTGGCACAAAGCGGTGCGGAAATTCCAATCAAGTCGCACTTCCACTCAGCCATGGCCTCGGGCAACTGCACCGGCGAAGAGCTGCACGAATTCGTACTGGCCTATGGGCTGTGCGCCGGCTGGCCCAAAGCCTCGCAAATTCAGGGAATTGTATGGGAAATGATCAAGAACTTCGAAGCCGGTCTGCCGTGGAGCGGCTGACATGGCACTGACAGTAGACATGACCGGCAAGGTCGCGCTGGTCACCGGTGCGGCATCGGGGCTCGGCCGGGCGAGCGCGCGCAAGCTGGCTGAAGCGGGTGCGGACCTTTGCATCGTGGACGTCAACGCAGAGCGGCTCGCTGAGACGGCCGACTTGCTGGGCATGGCCAAGGTGCTGACTCATGTTGCCAATCTGGCCGATCCGGATGCCAGCACTGGTGCGGTTGCGGCTGCTGTCACCCATTTCGGCAGGCTCGACGCACTGTGCAACATTGCGGGAATCATCCGCATGGCGCGCACCACCGAAATGCCGCGCGATCATTACCTGCAAACCATTGCAATCAATCTCAACGCGCCATGGTTCCTGAGCCAGGCTGCGATCCCGCATCTGCTCGAAGCGAACGGTGCGATCGTCAACTGCGCTAGCTCTGCTGCCTTAATCGGCGAGGCCTATGCCGCCGCCTATTGCGCCAGCAAGGCGGGGCTGATGAACATGACCAAGGCCATGGCGATGGAATATGCCCGCCAGCCTATCCGCATCAACGCAGTCGCGCCCGGCGGCATGATCACCAACATTTCCGACGGCATGAGCTTCCCGGCCGAAGCCGAGATGGACCTGGTCGCGCGCTATTCGGGCCTTCGCGGGCAGGTCGAAGTGGATGATGTCGCGGATCTGGTTGCCATGCTCGCATCGCCTGCAGGCCGGTCCTATCACGGTGCCTGCATCTCCATTGATGCTGGTATAACGGCGGGTTGAGGGACATGGCTGAGAAAATAGGTTTCATTGGCATCGGTAGCCAGGGCGGTCCGATGGCGCACCGAATTGTCGATGCGGGGCTGGATCTGATGGTCTGGGCACGGCGCCCGGAGGCGCTGGAAGCCTATGTCGCGAAGGGCTGCGCGGCCGCAAGCGAAGTCAGCCAACTGGGCACCAATTGCGACCATGTCGGCATCTGCGTAGTCACCGACGCGGATGTCTTCCAGATCACCGACCAACTGATCCCGGCAATGAAACCTGGCAGCCGCATCGCGATCCATTCGACCATCCTCCCCGAGTCGTGCATCAGACTGGAAGCGGAATGTGCAGCGCGCGGCATCGGTTTGATCGACGCCCCCGTCAGTGGCGGCTCGCCGAGCGCCGAGGCCGGCACACTGACTGTGATGTGCGGCGCTTCGCCCGCGGATTTTGCCGCCGCCAAGCCGGTGTTTGAGACATTCGGCAAATTGA
This sequence comes from Novosphingobium sp., assembly GCA_039928735.1. Classification (GTDB taxonomy): domain Bacteria; phylum Pseudomonadota; class Alphaproteobacteria; order Sphingomonadales; family Sphingomonadaceae; genus Novosphingobium. The sequence continues at coordinate 11,254 of JBDSSP010000007.1, forward strand.
TCGTGCTGCTGGGCAGTCCCGGCGCGGGGCAGCGGGCAAAGATCGTCAACAACGCGCTACTCTCGGCACACCTTGGCATTGCCCATCATGCTTTCGCCGCAGGCGAGGCGCTTGGGCTTGATCGCAAGGCACTGGCGGAGCTGGTCAGCCAGAGCAGCGGTCGCAGCTATGGCTGGGAAATCTACGCCCGGATGCCCCAGCCCTTGGTGCCTTGGCTGGGCGGGTCATTGCTGGTTAAGGATATGAACCTGCTGCAAACAATCCTGCCCGGCAGCGCCGACGCCGACAAATTGGCCGAGGCGGCAAGCGGCTTTTTCGCTGCAACCGCCGACTGAATTCAGGGAGAATCCAACCATGACCTTCACTCTCGATCAATTCCGCCTCGACGGCAAAGTCGCAATTGTCACCGGCGCTGGCGGGCGCGGCAATTCCATTGGCAGGGCCTATGCCTTTGGCATGTCGAACGCCGGAGCCTCAGTGGTGGTGGCAGACCTCAATGGCGATGGCGCGAAGGCCGTCGCTGACGAGATAAGCGCTGCGGGCGGCAAAGCTACGTCCGTGCAGGTGGATGTTGCCGACGAAGCCTCGACACTGGCCATGGCGGCAGCGGCCATCGCAGCATTCGGCGGCGTCGATATCCTGATCAACAACGCCGCGCTGATGGTCGATATCAGCTATGATTCAATCGACACGGTGCCCGTCGCGGCCTGGAACAAGGCCTTCGCGGTCAACACCACCGGCGCGCTGCTCTGCGCACGCGCTTGCGCTCCTTCGATGCGGGAACGCGGCGGCGGACGGATTATTAACCAGACTTCGGGTGGGGCATTCCCGGCGACGAGCCTCTATGGCATCACCAAGATCGCGCTGGTCGGCCTCACCACCAGCCTCGCCAAGCAATGGGGCAAGGACAACATCACCTGCAACGCCATCGCGCCGGGCAATGTCATGTCGGACGCGGGCAAGATGCTGGTGCCGGACGATTCGCCGTTCATCCAGTTCCTGCAGGCAACGGTCGCGACCAAACCGCGCGGCGAGCCGGAGGAACTGGTCGGCGCGGCGGTGTTGCTGTGTTCCGAAGCTGGCAAGTGGATCACAGGCCAGGTTATACACATCGATGGCGGCTGGATTATGAGACCGTAGATCTTCAAATCCACTCGGCACGGGGAGGATCAGGCCAGCTCGGCCTTCCGCTCCACCACATCCCGATACAATGTCGTGCGCTGCTTCAATCGCCGCCCCGCTGATTCTGCCGCGCTGCGCAGATCATCGACGCTGACTTCCTGGCCATGCTCCGCGCCCGCTGCTCGGCTGATGCTTTCGTTCATCAGCACGCCGCCCAGATCGTTGACCCCAGCCGCCAGCGCCGCTGCTGCTCCGGGCACACCGAGCTTGACCCACGAGCACTGGATCGAATCGATCTGGCGATAAAGCGTGATCCGCGCGACCGCGTGCATCATCAGTGCCTCGCGCCAGGTCGGGCCTTTGCGCGACAGCCCGCGGCGGTACATTGGCGCTTCCATGTGTACCAGCGGCAAGGGCACGAACTCAGTAAAGCCGCCGGTTTCGCCCTGCAAATGTCGCAAGGCCAGAAGGTGCCGCGCCCAGTGTTCGGGGCGCTCCATGTGGCCATACATGATCGTCGAGGTGGTCGGAATGCCGACCAGGTGAGCGTCGCGCACTACCCCAAGCCATTCGGCCACGGTCTGCTTATCTGGGCAGATCACGCTGCGCACATCGTCGCACAGGATTTCCGCAGAGGTGCCGGGCAGTGAGCCGAGGCCATCGTCCTTGAGCCGCATCAGATAATCGCGGGCAGTCATGCCCAGCGTCTGTGCGCCCTGCCAGATCTCGAGCGGTGAGAAGGCGTGGATGTGGAGGTCCGGGCAGGCCGCCTTCACCGCGCGAACGATGCCAGAATAGGTCTCGCCAGTGTAGCTCGGGTGGATGCCGCCTTGCAGGCAGACCTCGGTCGCGCCCCGCGCGACGGCCTCACGGGCGCGCTCGGCCACTTCCCCTGCATCGATCATGTAGGGTTTATCGCGAAAGCCAGCCTTGCTCGACGACTTGGAGAAGGCACAGAACGTGCAAGCATAGGCGCAGATGTTGGTGTAGTTGATGTTGCGGTTGACGACATAGGTGACTGTGTCGCCGCGCGTTTCGCGCCTCAGGCCATCCGCCACGGCGATCACTGCCTGCGCCGCCGCGCCGCGCGTCGCGAATAGAGACACGATTTCGTTTTCGCTGAGCTCCGTGCCGTTGGCGGCGCGATCCAGCAGGCGGTGCAGCGTCGTGGCGACCGGCCCGGAATGGCGGCGGCCGAGCGGCGCGGAAGGCGTGCCTGGCGCCCGTTCGGAAAGGCCGGGGCTCCAGCGGCTGTCGCGCGCGAGACCTTCGGCGTCGGATAGTTTGAGCACATGTCGCCGTAGTCTCGCGTCAATCCAGCTGTGATCGTCCGTGGCGACAAAGCGGGGATAGACGGTCAGGCGTTCGACCAGCGGGCGGCCCGCTTTTGCGCAGACTTCCTCCAGCAGCGCAATTTCCGGCCAAGGTGCTTCGGGATTGACGTGATCGAGGGTTACCGGAGAGATTCCGCCCCAATCATCGATACCTGCACCGATAAGCTCATCTAATCTCTCACCATTGAGATTAGGCGGGGCTTGCACGGAAACCTCGTCCTGCAACACGATCCGCGCGGCGGCGATGACGCGCAGGAAATCTTCCTCGCTGGCCTCTGGTGCGCCGGACATCCTGGTGCCGGGCTTGGGGCAGAAGTTCTGGACGATGACTTCCTGCAAATGGCCATGCGCCAGATGGACATCGCGCAGTGCGAGCAGCGATTCGATGCGCTCGCGCGCGGTCTCGCCAATGCCGATCAGGATGCCGCTGGTCATCGGAACTCGCGCGCGGCCTGCCGCTACGAGCGAGGCGAGGCGGACAGCGGGAACCTTGTCCGGCGAGCCATAATGCGCCCCGCCTTTTTCCAGCAGCTTCTCGGACGTGCTTTCCAGCATCAATCCGGCCGAGGCAGCGAACGGGCGCAGCATCAGATAATCGGCTTCGTCCAGCACCCCGGCGTTGACGTGCGGCAGCAGGCCAGTCTCGTTCAGCACCAGCTCGGCGCAGTGGCGGACATAGTCGATGGTACGGGCAAAGCCGCGTTCGGTGAGCCATTCCTGCGCGGCTGAATAGCGTCGTTCGGGCGCATCGCCGAGCGTGAACAGCGCCTCCTTGCAACCAGCCTCTGCCCCGGCCCGGGCGATGTCGAGAACCTCTTCTGGCGTCAGGTAAGGCGCGGCAAGCCGAGACGGGGTCGTGGCAAAAGTGCAGTAATGGCAAACGTCGGCGCACAGCCGGGTCAGCGGAATGAACACCTTGGGGGAATAGGTCATCCGCGCCGGTCCGCGACCGTCGCGGCGCGCGCAGGCCTCCTCCATCAGTTCGCCCAGTGGGGCCGTCAAAAGTCGATTAATCAGTGCACTGTCAGCAGGAGCCATGTCTCAACCTGTTTTCATACCGGCCGCCGACAGTGCTTCGCGCGCCAGCCCTTTGCGGTCCTCGGCTGTGCACATGACTGTTCCGGTTATCGTTACCGAAACTCCCGCATCGCGCAAGCCCTCTGCGTCCTGCGCATCGCAGCGATCGATCAGCAGATGATCGAGCAAGCCGGTGTAGTGGGCGGCGATGGCGCGGTTGTCGCAGGTCTGGCCAAGTTCGCCCAGCAATTTGGTGAGCGGCCCCTTGATTGCAGCGCCGCCGACCAGCGGCGAGACAGCGACGAAGGGCACATCGCGCGCCAACAAGGCGTCGCGAACTCCGGCCACGCTGAGAATTGGATCGACACTGAGGAAGGGGTTGGAGGGGCACAGGATCACTGCTGCCAGATCGGGCCGCGCCAGGGCTTCGGCAAGTCCCGGTGACATGGCTGCGCCCGGCGTCCCCTCAAAGCGGATGGCTTTGACCACCGGGTGGCTCCGCTCGCGGACAAAATAGTGTTGGAAGTCGAGCCAACCCTGCCCGGTTTCCACTTGGGTTCGAACCGGCATGTCGCTCATTGGTACCACCCGGTGCGCGATTCCCAGCGCCCCGGCCAGCCGCGCGGTGACCTCGGACAGGCTCTCACCGCTGCGCAGCCGCCATGAGCGCGCGATGTGCATCGCCATGTCGCGGTCGCCGAGGTTGAACCATTGTTCCTCGCCCAGCGCCCCGAGCCGCTCCATCGTCCGCCAGCTTTCGTCTGCGATGCCCCAGCCGCGCTTCTCGTCGTTGAGGCCCGCGAGCGCATAGACCACCGAGTCGATGTCTGGGCAGACGGTGAGACCTAGGTGCTCGAAATCGTCCCCGGTGTTGACCGCGATGGTAAGTTGTTCCGGCGGGAGAACAGCAGCAAGGCCAGCGGCGAGCTTGGCTCCGCCGACGCCGCCGGAAAGGGCGAGAACGTGGCTCATCGGAACATATCCTCTGCCTGCGACCGCAGCGCGCTCACTGCGCCCGGACCGTCGTCATCCGATGTCCAATGCCCGCCGCCGCGCACCAGCGCAGCGGGTGTGCCCTCTGCCGCTTCGCCCATCGCCAACACGGCGGCGGCAGCGATGGCATCGGCGACGGCGACCACGGTTGCCTGTAAGGTCCGGCCGAACAAGTCCTGCCCCTTGCCGCGACGATCATCAAGCACGCAAAGGCCGGCGCAGCCGATCGCCGCGCCGACCGTGCCAATCCGCCATGCCCGGCCGAGGCTGTCGGCAATTACCACTGCGGGGCGCACCCCGCACAGATCGGAAATCTGTACGCGGATAGCGCGCGCACTGGCGTCGGCGTCGAGCGGCCACAGCAGGACTGTTCCGCCTTCACCGCCCTCGACGTTCGACGCATCGATCCCGGCATTGGCCAGCACATGGCCGGTGTTGTGCCGGGCAATGATCGCGGCAGGTGTCGCGCGAAGTATCTCGCTCGATTCGTCGAGGATCAACTGGACCATTTCAGGCTCGCGAAGGGTCTTGGCGGCCAGTTCCCGCGCGGTTGGACCAGGCACCACATCGGCAAGGCGAACCAGCCGCCCTTCCGCCTTGGACACGATCTTTTGCGCCACCACGACGATATCGCCGACGCGCAGTCCAACGCCATCACGTGAGGCGGCGGCAATCACTTCGGCGGCGATAGACATGCCCGGTGCGAACAGCGGCATGCCATGCAGCGGCGAGACGCTTAATGATCCTGGCAATGTTCTTTGCGCCTGCATGACTTCCCCATAGCAACAGCGACAATTGTGTTGCCTCACTCGCCCCTGCCGCTATCGGCTGGAGCCATTGCAGGCAATCGCGATTTCGAGGGGAGACATACAAACATGGCGACTATCGCAGTAGTTGGCGGCACCGGCCACCTTGGTAAGGGCATCGCCCGCCGACTGGCCCAAGGCGGGCATCAGGTTACCATTGGCTCGCGCGCTGCTGACAAAGCCAACGTTATCGCCGCTGAGATGAACGCCGAGCTGGGCCTGTCGCTGGCCTCGGGCGCCAACACGGACGTGGTCCTGGGCAAGGACGTGGTGATAGTCACGGTCCCCTACGAGAACCAGGAATCGACACTGAAACAGATTGCCCCGCATGTCGGCAGCGCGATTGTCGTCGATACGACCGTGCCGCTGATGCCGCCCAAGGTGATGCGGGTGCAATTGCCTGCCGCCGGCTGCGCAGCTCTGGAGGCGCGCGAGCATCTTGGCCCGGGTGTCCGCTTCGTCACTGCATTTCACAATGTCGCGGCGCATATTCTCGATAGCGAAGCGAGGGTCGAATGCGATGTGCTGGTGTTCAGCGACGATGTCGATGCCCGCAAGACCATTGTCGCGCTGGTGAATGACATGGGGCTGCGCGGTCTGGCTGGCGGGGCGCTGGCCAATTCGGCAGCGGCTGAGGCGTTGACTTCGATCCTGATCTACATGAACAAGAACTATGCAGCAGACGGCGCCGGGATCCGCTTCACCAACCTGATCACGGCTCCTCCGATTCCGTGAACTGTTGGGCTGTCATACCTTTTAAGCAAGCGGGGCAGGCCAAGGGCAGGCTCGCCGCCGCGCTGAGCGAGGCCGAGCGTGCGGCACTGGCGGTCGCGATGCTGCATCACGTGGTTGGCGTTGCCGGCCAGGCGGTCCACGTTCGGCAACTTTGCCTGCTCGGTCCGACGCGGCTGGACTTTCCCGAACACATTGTGCAGCTCACTGACCCCGGCACGGGTCTCAACCCGGCGCTGCACACTGCGCTGGCAAGCGTCTCAGCCGCTGGCGCTGACCGCATGATCGTGCTGTTTGCCGATCTGCCCTTGCTCACCAGCCAGGATATCGAATTGCTCGCTGCCGCCCCGGCAGAGACCATCGCCATGGCCCCGGATCGCCACGGCACCGGCACCAATGCGCTTTCACTGCCCCTACCCGCCGCTAAGGGCTTTACGTTTTGCTTCGGGCCTGACAGCTTTGCGCGGCATAAAGCCGAGGCGGATCGGCAGGGGATCAGGATTGAGGAAGTGCACAGCCAGGGACTGGCGCGTGATGTTGATATGCCCGAAGATTTGCCCGATGCAGCGGGGCTCACTGGCACCTAGTGGATTGATTATGACACTCGAGTCCCGCTTTCAGCAAGGTAGTGTTCGAATGTCAAAATTATAAAATCCACTAGAACCAATAGTTTATCTAGTGGTTCTTATGTTTCCGACATGTGCCTCTGCTCTATCCGAAAGGGATGCAAATGTCGGAAACGAACCACTAGAACAAGATTTGGGAGACAGAACATTGGATGCCAGCGATATTGATCTGACCGGGCAAGTGGCCTTCGTCACCGGCGGCGGCGGCGGCATTGGCCGGGCCTGTGCGCTGTGCCTGGCAGACATGGGCGCGGATGTTGCCATAGTCGACGTTATTCCCGATCGCTGCGCCGAAACTGCGGCAGAAGTGGAAAAGCGCGGACGCAGGGCGCTGCAGTTTCCGATCAACGTCATGGAAGTCGAGCCGCTGCAGGCAGCTGTGGCGGAGACGGCAAAACAGTTCGGACGGCTGGATATCCTTGTCAACAATGCCGGCGGCGTAACCCGTCGCGCTTTTGTCGATCTCCAACCCAAGAACTGGGCGCGTCACATCGATCTGAACCTGATCAGCAATCTTGCCGCCACACAGGCCACCATCCCGATCATGATCGCGGGAGGACGCGGCGGCTCGATCATCAATGTAACCAGCATCGAGGGCAGCCGCGCGGCGCCGGGCTATGCGGTCTATGCTGCTTGCAAGGCAGGCATCAACAACCTGACCCGAACCCTCGCGGTTGAACTGGCCGAGCACGGCATCCGGGTTAATGCAATTGCACCGGATTATACTGTGACACCTGGAACTACAGGTAATTTCACTGGCCCCGTATCCGATACCGCCAATTTCAAATTCCCTCCCGCACAGCAAGAGATCATCCGCCGCCGCATTCCGTGGGGCCGCGCCGGCATCGACGAGGAGTGCGGCCAGCTTGCGGTTTTCCTCGCCTCGCGCATGTCGACCTATATTACCGGCGCACTGATTCCGGTTGATGGCGGATCATGGGCTTCGAGTGGCTGGGTGCGCGACAAGACCAACAACTGGATTCTTCCGCCCGAAGCCGATTGATCCCACTTCTCCAGCAGGAACCACCACATGTCTTTCCACGTCAGCATTACTTTTCCGTTTGACCTCATCCAGTACCCCGAAGCCTTCATTTCGCACGATGCGGTGTTGGAATGCGCCAAGGCCGCCGAGGAGGCCGGCTTCACCTCTGGAACAGTCACCGATCACCCGATTCCGTCCTATCGCTGGCTCGATAATGGCGGCCACTATGCGCAGGACCCCTTCGTCATGCTGTCAATGGTCGCGGGCGTGACCAAGCGGCTGAAACTTCAAACGAACATCGTGGTGTTGCCCTACCGCAACCCGTTCATCGTCGCGCGGGCGGTGTCCTCGCTCGATGTGTTTTCAGGCGGGCGCTTCATCTTTGGCCTGGGGGCGGGCTATCTTAAGCCCGAATACAAGGCACTCGGCGTCGATTTTGACACCCGCAACGACCTGATGGACGAATATATCAAGGCAATGAAGCTGGCCTGGACTGGCGAAAATTTCTCGTTCGAAGGGACTGGCTATACCGCCGTCGGGAACCGGATGCTGCCAGTGCCGGTGCAAAAGCCGCACCCGCCGCTGCTGATCGGCGGTAATTCCAAGCGTGCGCTGCGCCGGACGGCCGAACTGGGCGACGCCTGGCATCCGTTCTTCGTGCCCAAGATGGTGACTGACACCGCACGCACCGCCAACATCGAAAGCGACGAGGATATTCTCGCCGCGATTGCCTATATCCACGAACATTGCGACAAGATCGGCCGCAAGGACTATCCCGACGTGATTTGCTCGGGCACGTTCAGCATGAAGGGCAAGTGGAGTTCGCAGGAAGCCATCGACAATTTCATGCATCTCAAATCGCTCGGCATGATCGGCTCCGGCACCAGCGTTGTCACTGACTCGCGGTCTGAATGGTGCGATAATGCGCGGCGGTTCGGAGAAGAGGTGATCGCCAAGCTGGACTGATGCAAGGATCTGGCGCAGCATGCGGGCGGGAGAGATGATCGCATGAACGAAACCGGCACCGCTTCGAGCGCGGAGTGGAAAGCTTACTGGCCAGTGGTCATGTCGGCGATGCTGGGTATGTCGTTCTACGCCACGGTCAATTACTCGTTCGACCAGTTCGCCGCGCCGGTTGAAAAGGAACTGGGCTTCACCCGCGCGCAGGTGTTCTGGGGACTGTTCATTTTCAATATGCTGCCTGTTCCCGGCGGCCCTCTGATCGGAGCACTGATTGATCGCTTCGGACCGCGCAAGATCGCCGTGCCGGGGCTCGCCCTGTCGGTGCTCGGCTTTGCTGCGCTCAGCCAGGCCAATGGCTCCTTTGTCCAGTGGCTTGGTCTGTGGCTGATGTTCGGGCTCTGCGCGCTGTTGATCAAGTCCACCGTCTGGACCGCGGCAATCACGCGAGTTTTCTCGACCAGCCGCGGCTTTGCGCTATCAGTGATGCTGTGCGGCACAGCCGTCGCCGAAGCGGTCGCCAAGCTTTATCCTAACTGGCTTGTGGTGCATCACGGCTGGCGCTTTGCCTATGTGGCGCTCTCGCTCAGTTGGGGTGGCCTGGCGCTGTTGCTGGTCGTGCTGTTCTTCCGCGAGAGCCAGGTCAAGGGCGGCCCGGCCCTGCCCCAGCATGCCTCCACCTTGCCCGGGCTGGGCACGGTGGAAGCCTTCAAAAGTCGGCCTATCCTGCGTGTGGGCTTTGCCAATCTGATTTCGTCTTTTGTCGGTGGTTCGGTCGGCATGCATATTTCGCTGGTGCTGAAGGATGCAGGGCTTGACCGGGGAACGGCAGCCCTTGTCGCAGCAACGGCCGGAATCTCGGGGATCGCGGGCAAACTGGTGACAGGATGGCTGTGTGACCGGACGCGTTCAAGCTGGCTGCCGTTTTCGAGCTTTGCACTGGGCGCAGTGGGTTATGCATTGCTGCTCAATTTGCTGCATACGACCGCTGCGCTGGTGGTCGGTGTCATGATCCTTGGCTATGCGGGCGGCGCGTCGTTCCAGATGACGGCTTATCTCACCGGGCGTTATGGCGGCCTGAAGAACTTCGGCAAGATCTATGGCACCATGGGCTCAATGATAATGCTGGGCGCTGCGATCGGACCGGTATTTTCGGGCAAGGTCCACGACATGTTCGGAAGCTACCAGCCGCTGATCTGGGCGGGCATCCCAATCGTTCTGATCGCAGCCCTGCTGACCGTTGGCCTCGGGCCCTACCCGGATTTCAAGGTCTCGTCCGACCTGGCAGGCACCCCGGCCACCTGATCCAGCAAGTCCGGGAGCATACAACAAGCAATGGCCACCGCACCGCTTACAGCCTGTCAGGAATGGAAGCGGTATGGGCCGTTGGCCTTCTCGGGTATGCTGGGAATGTCTTACGTTTCGCTGGCATCGACTTCGCTCGGGGTGTTCATGCTGCCGTTGCAGCAAGAGTTCGGCTGGAGCCGCGCCCAGATATCCGCCGCCCTGACAGTCAGCGCGATGGTAAGCACACCGCTTTCGCCGTTCTCGGGCGCACTGGCTGACCGGTTCGGCGCGCGGCGGATCGCAATTCCCGGGCTGGTACTGGCCATGCTGGCCTTCGCCGCGATCAGCCTGGTCAATGCATCGATCTATACCTGGCTGTTCGCCTGGTTCTTCTATTCACTGGTTACCCTGCTGACCAAGACGCCGGTATGGGCTACGGCGGTTTCCGGTGCCTTTTCAGCGAGCCGCGGTCTGGCAATCGCAATTGTGCTCAGCGGACTGGGGCTGGCGCAGACCCTGTCGCCTATCCTCGCGCGACTGCTGATCGACGAATTCGGTTGGCGGGGCGGATATATTGGGCTGGCTTTCGGTTGGGGCAGCATCACTCTGCTCGCAGTCTCGCTGTTTTTTTACGACATGTTCGGCAGACGCGCCAAGGCGCCGCCCGGCAGTCAGGATCGACTGCTGCCAGGCGGGCTGACTCTGCGCCAGGCCCTGCGCGACAACCGGATGCAGCGCATTACCTTCGCCATTTCGGTGCAAGCGGTGATGGGCGCCGCGGCCATGTCGCATCTGGTCCCGATTCTCGAATGGTCGGAGGTGTCGCGCGCCGGTGCCGCGGGAATTGCTGCCGTGCTCGGCGTTGCCTCGATCAGCGGCAAGCTGCTCGCTGGCTGGCTGGCTGATCTGGTCAGGCGCAGTTTCCTGCCGGCCGCATGCTTTGCGCTGCCGGGATTAGGGTATGTGCTGGTGTTGCAAGGCGCCGGTTCCGCCGGGCTGCTTACTGCCGGGGTGTTTCTGATCGGGCTCGGCTCTGGCGCGGCTTACCATATGACTACATTCCTGACCGTGCAGTATGGCGGGGTGCGTCATAACGGCAAGATCTTCGGCGTGATGACCGGCATTCTCGGCCTCGCCGGCGGCATCGGCCCCCTGATTGCGGGGCTGATTTTCGATTCGACCGCCGGCTACACCACATTGCTGCTTGCGGGCTTGCCGCTGGCGATCGTGGCCGGTGTGGCGGTCTTGACGCTCGGCCCCTACCCAGTATTCCAAGCGAGTGCCGAGGACGAAGCGTCGACGGATCGGCGTGGCAGCACAAGCTGACCGTGGCAGACAGCAAAAATAAAAAGGAGCGAGCTGGAATGGCATCGGGAGAAAAGAGCGGGTTGGATGAGTGGCGGGCCAATTGGCCTCTGGTCCTTGCCTGCATGCTGGCGGTCACCTGGGTCACCGCGCCTTCATCGTCGCTAGGGCTGTTCATGGAACCATTGCAGAAGGAATTCGGCTGGGGCCGTGGCCAGATATCCTACGGCCCGTTCCTCTATGCCATGGTCAGCATCGTGCTGGTGCCTTTCTACGGCGCGATCGTCGACAAATACGGCACCCGCACAATCGGTTTACCGGGTCTGGCGCTCAATGGTCTGGCCTTCGCTGCCTTCGGCCTGCTCACGGGTTCGATCACTCACTGGTTGGGTGCATGGCTGGTCTATACCCTGACCCAGCTGCTGATCGGCACGTTTGTGTGGAACGGAGCGATTTCGGCGGCGTTCACCAAGAGCCGCGGTTTGGCGATCGGCGTGGTCATGGGCGGCACCGCAATTGGCCAAATCGTCACCCCGCTCGCCTCCAGGTGGCTAATCGATGCCTATGGCTGGCGCATGGCCTATGTGTTCCTGGGGATCGGCTGGGCCGGGCTGGCCCTGGTTGTCTGCCTGCTGTTTTTCCACGATCCGCGCGCCCGCCGCAAGGGCGAGAGCGCCGCCGACCAGCAGGACCGCCAAGGGCGCGCGCAGGGGGGCCTGACTTTACGCGAGGCCCTGCGCACACCCCGCTTCCTGCGGCTGGCGCTGGCCATATTGCTGCAGAGCACGCTGGCCACCGGACTGATCCTTCACCTGGTTCCGCTACTCAGCAATTCGGGCATTTCGCGCGCCGAGGCAGCATCGATCGCAGCGGCGACGGGCGCAACGGCGTTAGCCGGTCAACTCGTTACCGGCTGGCTGGCCGACAGGACAAACACAACGTTGCTACCGGTCAGTTGCTTCCTGATGACCGGCATTGGCTACCTGTTGCTCCAGCGCGCAGAAGGATCGGAATTGTTGGCCTGGCTGGGTGCGCTTACTGCTGGTTACGCCCTGGGCGCGACAATCAACATCACCACATACCTCACTTCGCGCTATGTCGGTGTGCTGCACTTCGGAAAGATATATGGCGTCATATCCAGCGCGATGCGGCTGGGTGCGGGGTTGGGTCCGGTTATTGCTGGAACTATTTTCGACAGGTCGGGCAGCTACCACGCCTATCTGCTATTCGGCATCGGCGCCGCCTGCGTCGCTGCGCTTTCGGTCTTCGGGCTGGGAACCTATCCGAGTTTCGCTCCCGTTCAGGCGGAAGACAGCACCGGTATAGCACCTGAGCCAGCGTCTACTTGACCAATTCGGAATTTGAACCAATAGTCCGGCACGAACGTGCCAGCCGGCATCTGACAGGAGCAATCATGAATCGCTTACATACTTCGGTCGCGCTGGCAGCCCTTAGCTTGGCATTTGCCGCCGCGCCGCTGGTGGCCAGCGGTCCTGCCCGGGGGGCAACCGCGCGCCCTCCAGTGATGGCTCCTGCAGAAGTTGTGCGCACCCGCATCGCCGGTCTCAAGGAAATGGGAACAGCATTCAAGAACGCGATGGACGGCCTGCGCAGTAGCGAGCCGCAGACAATCCTGATCCAGCAATCGGCCCGCACCATCAAGAACGATTCGGTGGCACTGCGCGGCTGGTTCCCGGCTGGCAGTGGCCCCCAGCCCGGGCTAAAAACCGCAGCCAAGCCTGAAATCTGGACCAAGCCGGTCGAATTCCGCGCCGCGCAGGATCAGCTGGCGCGCGCGGCCGATGCCTTTCAGGCTGCCGCAGCGGGCGGCAATGTCGATGCCATGCGCGCCGCTGCTCGCAGCCTTGGCGGGTCGTGCAAGAATTGCCACGATCAGTTCCGTGTTCCTGACCAGCACTAATCCGATGCGCACTCTTGCGACGATGCTGGCTGCGATGCTGGCTGCCCCAGCGCTAGCTTCAGCGCCGGTTGCAACGACGCATCCTGCGCCGATCTCGCTGGCGCAGGGAGCGAGCTTCATCGGTACCGCGCTCAATGTCGTAGATCTCGACCGTGAGATTGCGTTTTATACCCAGGCGTTCGGCCTGAAGATTGCGGCGACAATGCCGTCCGCAACCCGCACCGAGACCATCCTCCAGTTCCCTGGCAATCCGGGCCAGGCTTCGCTGCTGCTGATGCACGATCTTACGCCGACTGCGCCGAAAAGCCTGACTCATGGCGATGGATTTTCGCGACTGGTGATCCGAGTAGTTGATCTGGCAGCGCTCGCTGCGCGGCTGACTGAGCTCGGCTATCCCCACGGCGAAATTCGCAGCGGTGGGCAAGGCTACCGGGTGTTGATGATGACTGATCCCGAAGGCTTTCGGCTGGAAATCGTTCAGCCGGGACCTCCACGCACATGAGCTTGACCCTATGAATGGATCGCGCCGCAATTTCCTCGCCCTGGCCGCCGGTGCCCCGCTTGCGCTGTTGGCTGCAAGCCGCACGCGCGCGGCTGATGCTCCGGCCTGCTATTATCCAGCGACCCTGCCATTCACCCAAAAGAACCGGCGGCGATCGCTGGGCTATGTTGAAATATCCACCGATGCCAAGAAGCACTGCGGCGCCTGCTCGTTCTTTACGGCGTCTACGGCTTCCGGTTGCGGCACATGCCAGTTGCTGAGCGGCGGTCCGGTGCGCGCTGACGCGGTGTGCAACTCTTTCGCGGCAAAGCCCCAGGCATGAGCGTGGCTTCCGCGGTCCGCGTCTGGGATGGTCCGACCCGGTTGTTTCACTGGCTGGTCGTCGGACTGGTCGGATTTTCGTGGGGCGCTGCCGAATATGGCAAGATGGACCTCCACCGT
>JBDSSP010000008.1:0-4459 GCA_039928735.1 Novosphingobium sp.
CGCCGATTACCAGAGCAAGGTCTCCGGGCCGTTATTGGACCGCATCGACCTCCACGTCGAAGTCGAAGCCGTCAGCGCCGCCGACCTGACCCTGCCTCCGCCCGCCGAGGGCTCGGCGCAAGTGGCCACGCGGGTGGCGCGGGCGCGCGAAGTGCAAACCGCAAGGCTGGAAGGCACCCAGATGCGCACCAACGCCCAGCTCGATGGCGACATGCTGGAACAACACGCCACGCCAGACGAGCCGGGGCGCAAGCTGCTGGCGCAAGCAGCGGAGGCGATGCGGCTATCGGCGCGGGGGTATACACGGATGTTGCGCGTGGCGCGCACGATTGCGGATTTGAGCGGCGCGGAGAATGTGGGGCGGATTCACGTGGCGGAGGCGCTGAGTTATCGAAGGATCGCGCCTAGGGGGTGATCAATGGAACAGCAGATGCCTGATAGCGACGAAACGCCCGAGATGATTTGGAAGGATGATCTCTTTAATCGCAAAGATGAAGCAATCAGCCTGATTGCCTATCTTGAAAGCGTTGCAGGTCGGCCAACACAGCGTGAGGATAGGAAGGCTTATACCGTCGCCGTCGATGCCGGCTATGGCGAAGGGAAGAGCTTCTTCCTAAAGCGGCTAGCGCGGCACATCGGTCTCGACCATCCTGTCGCCTTCGTCGATGCTTGGGCTGACGATCTGGCAAACGAGCCGCTAACCGCTCTTGCAGCCACTTTGGAAGATGCGCTGCGGCCATTCATCGGTCGACCAGAGGTCAAAGCAAAGCTAAAATCATTTCTATTGACGACAGGACGAGTAGCGAAAATCGTCTCACTGGGATTACTTCGTCGCGGCGTTGGCCTTGTAATAACTGGCAAGGCTGTTGATGCCGCCGAGGAGCTTATCGCTGGCGCATCAGATGCCATGAAGGAGGCCGTTGATGATGGTCTTGCCGATGTGAGCAAAGGAATCGCGGATGACGCTGCAAATGAGTTGAAGGCGGTCTCGTCAAATTCCATGATGGAACAGCGAATTGCTGAATTTCGGGACGGACAAGCCGCTATTCGCGACATGAAGGCGAGCCTGACGGCAATCGTTGAGTCAATTGAAGGAGGGGGGCGCGAGCCACCTATCTTTATTCTCATCGATGAGTTGGATCGTTGTCGTCCGACATATGCGATCAAGCTCCTTGAGGAAATAAAACATCTTTTTGATGTCCCTGGACTTGTATTCATTTTTGCGATGAATGCAGATCAGCTTGGGCATTCAGTGTGCGGCGCCTATGGCGCTGGTTTCGATGGTCGGGCATACCTACGCAGATTCATCGACCGAGAATATCGATTGGCTGAGGCAGATTTGGAGCCACTTCTTTTGCAGCTTTGCAAACAAGCACATCTAGAAGATCACAGGTTTACTTCGATGGACTTGGGTTTCGTAGGCGGTGATAGGAGGAACACATACCTAAGCAAATCACTGGCCATCTACATGAAAAATTATGGCCTTAGCGCGCGAGATGCCTTCTTGTTAGTCGACGTACTTCAAACATGTGACGCCATCGCATTAAATAATAATAGACTGTGGATTAATTATCTATTACCTTTAATTATCGAACACTTGAAAGGACTTCCCAAGGGTCATTTGCCAAAGAGTGTTTCAACCAATAGATGGGTTTGCTTTAACCATAACATAATACTTCGTGAATGGGAGGAATTCAGTCTCGACCAAGTAGCCGTTAATTTCCGATCAGCCACGAAACTGACCGACAATGAACTTAACGACGAAAATGAACGCCAAGGCCAGAATATCTTTGCTCATGCCGTATTATCAACTCGTGCATGGAATTCACAGATACAACCGATTTGGGCCATTGAACGATATCCCGATTTAATTCAGACGGTGGCTCGCTTCAAGAATCCTCAGCTGGAATCCTAACGAGCCATGCGAACATTCCTCCTCATTGCCGCGATAGGCGCCCTGCTGGCCTCCCCCCCAGCCACTGCCGCGCCGAGCCTGATCGGCCACTACCGCCTCGCTGGCGGTCCCGATGTCGTGGGCGAACTGGAAATTACCGCCGACCATCGCTTCCGCTATGGCCTCGCCGCCGGTGCGCTTGATGAGCAGGCGGCGGGGCGGTGGGTGGAGCAGGGAGCGAAGGTGTGTCTGTTTAGCGAGCCCCGGCCGGTGCCCCCTGCCTTCACGCTCGGCCCGCGGGGCGCGCCTGCCAGGGGATCGCCGACGCTGCTGGTCAAATGGCCGAATGGCCGGGGCGTCGCCTTGGTCGATTTCGTGATCGGGTTTGATCGCGGCGAGGTACTGTCCGGTTACACGCAGGACTATGGCTGGACCATGCCGCGCGGCGATCACCGGGCGCCGCGCTGGATCGAGCTGGCATTGCCGATGCATGGCTTCAAATCGCCGCGCTTGTCGCTCGATGGCAAGTCGCGGGGCACGATCAATGTGCTGCTCACCCCGAACGATCTGGGCATGGTCGATTTTCAGGGCGCCTGCCTCGAAGCAGTGGACGGCAGATTTGTCCTCCACCGGGATCGCGGCGATATGCGGTTTGTGCGGAGCGTGGGTTAACCGGGCTGACCGGCCAATCCCGTCTTCCTCCTGATTTTATTGCAAAGGATCGATATCGTGCCCGAGATCACCGATGCCCCGCCAGCCGATATTGCAGCCGATCTGGCGGCCCTGACTGCGCGGCTCGACACAGACATTCCTGCCAAGCGCGCCGGTCAGGTCCTGATCGCCACGTGGAACATCCGGATGTTCGGCGATCTTACCCGCAAATGGCACAGCGCCGATGGCGACACTCCGCGCCGCGATCTGCATGCCGCGCTTTGCATCGCCGAAGTGCTGTCGCGCTTCGATGTGATCGCGATCCAGGAACTCAAGGGCAACATCCGCGCCTTTCGCGATATCCTCAAGAAGCTCGGTCCGGACTGGTCGTTCGTGATGACCGACGAGACGCAGGGCGGGCCGGGCAATGGCGAGCGGCTGGCCTTCCTGTTCAACATGAACCGGGCCAAGCTTTCAGGCCTGGCTGCGGAACTGGTGGTGCCGGACGATATAAAATCCCCCTACGCAACTCCGGCCAACGCCTTTCAGCGTCAATTTGTCCGCACGCCCTATGCCGTCAGCTTTCAATCGGGCGGCAAGACCTTCGTCATGGTCACGCTGCATGTCATCTTTGGCAAGAAGGGCAGCGACCGCCAGCAGGAATTGACGGCTATCGCCAGTTGGCTGCGCAAATGGGCCGAACAGCTCGACGATTATGGCCAGAACCTGATCTGCCTTGGCGATTTCAATATCGACCGGGCCGGTGATCCGCAGTTCGAGGCATTTACTGCGACCGGGCTCGCCCCGGCACCCGATCATCAGGGTCTGCCCCGCACGATCTTCGACGCACAGGGCAAGGCGGATACCAACAACTTCTTCGATCAGATCGCCTGGTTCCGAACGGTCAAGAACAAGCCCTACCTCACTCTGGATTACAAGACCGGCGGAAATTTCGATTTCCGCGGCCTCATCATGGCGGGGCTGACCATGCAGCAGCTGTCATTCCGGATATCGGATCATATGCCGCTTTGGGCGGAATTCGAGGTTTAAAGCATCGTGCTGATTCTCTGGATCACCGTTCTAAATCCTCCCCGGCACGGGGAGGTGCCCCCTCGAGGGGGCGGAGGGGTCCCACTTCTCCGCTGGCGCAGCGCCCCTGACGAGAGGTGGGCCCCCTCCGTCAGTCCCACGCCGATGGCGTAATTTACCCTGACTGGTCGATGGGGACTGCCACCTCCCCGTACCGGGGAGGACTTGAAGTGAGCCAGACTTTCGGCACGTTGCTCTATGCGAAATCGCCGGCCTCGGCTATGCGGCCCTGAGCGCCGGAATGACCTCGCGCGCAAACAGCCCAGCCGCCTCGCCCCAGCTGGCCGGATAGAACCCCGGCCCGACCACGACAAACCGCTCCAGCCCCATTGCTTTGAGCGCCAGCAGCCGCCGGGTGCATTGATCGGGCGTGCCGACCACCGCGAAATTGCGCACGAAGTCCTCTGACAGCGCCCCGCCGACGATACGGTCCTTGGCGCTGTGGACGCCGTGCTTGTTCATATCATAGCCGCTGCGGATCGCCTCAAGATTGTCATCTGCAGCCTGGTCGGTCGGGCCGACCTTGTTGCCTGAGATCACCTGGAAGCGCGCGAGCGGCGGGGCCATGTGCATGGCGGCTTCCATCGCCGTGGCCTCGTCCGGATGGCAAACCACGACCAGTTGCGCGCCATATGATTTTGGCCCCGGCTCGGCCGCGCGGGCCGTGGCCAGTGCCCATTCCATCCGCTCGCGATCCGCGCCGACGCTGAAGGTCACCCGCTCGGCGATCCGCGCGCCCATTTCGATCACTTTGGGACCCGTTGCCGCCACATCGAGCGGCACTTTGGACAGATCCTTCGGCAGCCAGCGCAGCGCCACTGCGCT
>JBDSSP010000009.1:0-9641 GCA_039928735.1 Novosphingobium sp.
ACGCACCTTGGGAATGTCGTAGGCCTGGATATAGGCGCTCTCCGGATGGCGAGCGAGATAGTGCTGGTGATAGGCCTCTGCGGGATAAAAAGCGCCGCGTTCGATCCGGGTCACGATCGGGCGCTTGAAAGCATGGGCGGCATTGAGCTGCGCAATGTAGGCTGTGGCCGCTTGCTGCTGCGCCGGAGTTTGCGGGAAAATGGCCGAGCGATAGCTGCGACCGCTGTCGGGAAATTGCCGGTTGAGCTGGGTCGGATCGTGGGCAACCGAGAAATAGATCTGCAGCAGCCTGCCGTAGCTTACCTTGGCTGGATCATAGACAATCCGCACGGTTTCCGCATGATTGGTCGCTTCGGTGATGACCCGGTCGTAAGTCGCATCTGTCGCCATGCCGCCGGCATAGCCTGCGGTCACGCTTTTCACGCCTTCGACATGATCGAACACCGCGCTCACCCCCCAGAAGCAGCCTCCGGCAAACTGGGCGACTGAATTTTGCCCGGTTTCCTGGATGTCCTGCGCCGGGGCGGGAATGCGTTGCTGCGCGTCGCCACTGGCCGGGGACAAGGCGACAGCAAACAGCGCAATTGCCCCAATGGCAGTCGCCGCAAGAAATGATTTTTTCATGCCACTTTCCTTGGATAACAGGCCCGGCGCTGCTTTGACTTCATCTGTGCGGGCCTAGCGTTACAATACTGTCTGCAGGCTGAAGGGGAAAGCCCTGACCGTCAGTCGCTCTGCAACTCTGTTCGTTTGAAACCGGCCTGAGGTTTCAGCTTGCGAAAAATTTATCTCCGGCGGAGTCTGTCAGTCCAGCCAAGGGTTACCCGAATGGGTCAGGCCCAGCGCGGCGTAGGATGCATCGGCCTGCCCGCGCACCGTTTCGGCAAAGCCCGCTTGCCCCAGCCAGTCACCGGCGATAGGCTGCGAGCAGGACCACTCACGAACGCAGATCCGGCTCTTTATCAGCCATTGGCCATTTTGGCGCACCAGTCTGTCTACATAGCGCCCGCCGAGCTGGTTGAGTGTTTCAATCTCGCCCTTCGGCGGATACTTCAGCGTCGCGATGAAATAGGTTTCTGCCCCGGCCTCATCGCCGTCCACCCGGATCAGCGATTGCCCCAACTGGTGGCTGACGACATTCGTCGTTTCGAGAGCCTCGGCGATGGTGGCAATCGCAAAGGGCTTGCCCGGCATCTTGCGCGGGCCGTGATCGTCCCAGCTGTCCTCGGCATAGGTCGAAGCCATCTCCACTTCGTCCATCCGGTCGCAGCCGTGGCAATAGGTTGCGAGCAATTGGCGGATATCGTGGTGATCGAGCAGTTCCAGCAGGCGCGGGTGGTCCATGTGTGCCTCTCCTCTTTTTGGTGCTTTTGGGGAGGCTATTCAGTTGACGCGCATAGGCCAAGAGAAAACCCCGACCGCAAGCGGCCGGGGCTCTCCGAATTCAGCTAAGGCAATAATTCAAAGCTTCCCGGTCAACTCCGGCACCAGATTGAACAGATCGCCGACCAGCCCGATATCCGCCACCTGAAAAATCGGCGCATCTTCGTCCTTGTTGATGGCGATGATGACTTTGGAGTCCTTCATGCCTGCCAGATGCTGGATCGCGCCGGAAATGCCGACTGCGATATAGACTTGCGGCGCGACAATCTTGCCGGTCTGCCCGACCTGGTAGTCGTTGGGCACGTAGCCTGCGTCAACCGCAGCGCGGCTGGCACCGACGGCGGCACCGAGCTTGTCGGCGAGCGGAAAGATCAATTCCTGAAAGGTCGCGGCATCCTTGAGCGCGCGGCCACCCGAAACGATGATTTTGGCGCTCGTCAGTTCAGGACGTTCGAGCTTGGCGATTTCGGCTCCGGCGAAGGAGGATATCCCGGCATCGCCCGGGCCCGTCACTGCCTCGATGCTGGCCGAGCCGCCACTGGCTTCCGCCTTGGCGAAGGCCGTGCCGCGGACGGTGATCACCAGCTTGGCGTCGCTCGATTCAACCGTGGCGATGGCATTGCCGGCATAGGTCGGGCGGGTGAAGGTCTTGGGGCCTTCGACCGACAGGATGTCCGAGATCTGCATGACATCGAGGCTGGCAGCAACGCGCGGGGCGATGTTCTTGCCGTGCGCGGTGGCGGGCGCGAGAAAGGCGTCGTAGCCTGCCATCAGCGCGGCCACCAACGGCGCGACATTTTCGGCGAGCTGAGCGCCATAGGCGGCGTCGTCCGCGACCAGCACCTTGGCCACGCCGGCAATCTTGGCGGCGGCATCGGCAGCCGGAGCGCAGGCAGCGCCCGCGACCAGCACATGGACTTCGCCAAGCTTGGCGGCGGCGGTCACGACAGCCAGCGTCGCATCTTTCAGCGAGGCGTTGTCATGTTCGGCATAGACGAGGACGCTCATTCGGCGACTCCCAGTTCCTTGAGCTTGGCGACGAGGGCATCCACGTCCGCCACCTTGATACCAGCACTGCGCACCGGCGGTTCGACGACCTTGAGCGTCTTGAGCCGCGGTACGGTATCGACGCCGTAGTCTGCCGGGGTCTTGTTCGCCAGCGGCTTGCTCTTGGCCTTCATGATGTTTGGCAGCGAAGCATAGCGCGGCTCGTTGAGGCGCAAGTCAGTGGTGACGATGGCGGGCATGGTCAGCTTGACTGTCTCGAGACCGCCATCGACTTCGCGCTTTACCGTGACACTATCGCCTTCAACGGTGACTTCGCTGGCGAAAGTGCCCTGAGGGCGGCCCATCAGCGCGGCGAGCATCTGTCCGGTCTGGTTGCAATCGTCGTCGATCGCCTGCTTGCCAAGGATAACCAGGCCGGGTTGCTCTTCTTCGGCAATGGCCTTGAGGATCTTGGCGACCGCAAGCGGCTCGACTTCATCATCGGTCATCACCAGGATGGCGCGATCGGCGCCCATGGCGAGCGCGGTGCGAAGGGTTTCCTGCGCCTTTTGCGGGCCGACCGATACGGCGATAATTTCCGTCGCCACGCCCTTCTCGCGCAGCCGGATCGCTTCTTCGACGGCAATTTCGTCGAACGGGTTCATGCTCATTTTGACGTTGGCGAGATCGACGCCAGTGCCATCGGACTTGACCCGCGGTTTGACGTTATAATCGATCACCCGCTTGACCGGGACGATAATCTTCATCGTTTGCTGTCCTTATTTAGCCGGACGATTAAATTTCAGAATCGCGAGACGCCTTTGCCGCAGTTGCAGGCTAGGTCAAGCCCCGGGGTGGCCTTCGACAGGCTCAGGCTGAGCGGGGAATGGAATTTGGGGTCATAAAACAAACTCCCGCTCATCCTGAGCCTGTCGAAGGATGTCGCCCAAACCGACCATCAAGCCGCCTTCTTTACCTCCGCCACAATCTTCTTGGCCGCATCGCCCAGATCATCCGCCGGAACGATCGCCAGGCCCGATTGCGCCAGGATCGCCTTGCCCTGCTCGACGTTGGTCCCCTCAAGCCGCACCACCAGTGGTACTGACAGGTTCACGTCCTTGGCCGCTGCGACAATGCCCTCGGCGATGGTGTCGCATTTCATGATGCCGCCGAAGATGTTGACGAGAATGCCCTTAACCGCCGGATCGGACAGGATGATCTTGAACGCTGCGGTCACTTTCTCGGTGGTCGCGCCGCCGCCGACATCAAGGAAGTTGGCGGGGAACATGCCGTTGAGCTTGATGATGTCCATCGTCGCCATTGCAAGGCCGGCGCCATTGACCATGCAGCCGATGTTGCCGTCGAGCTTGATATAGGCGAGGTCATATTTGCTTGCTTCGACTTCGGCTGGATCTTCCTCGGTCTCGTCGCGCAGCGCCTCGACATCGGGATGGCGATAGAGCGCGTTGGAATCGAAGCTCATCTTCGTATCGAGCACCAGCAGTTGCGCATCTTTGGTGACGACCAGCGGGTTGATTTCCAGCATCGCGCAGTCGAGCGCGGTAAAGGCGTCATACAGCTGCCGCGCCACTAGCTGCGCCTGCTTGTTGAGGCCACCCTTGAGCTTTAGCGCGAAGGCCACGGCGCGGCCATGATGCGGCTGAAAGCCCTGCGCCGGATCGATGGTGATAGTGGTGATCTTCTCAGGGGTATCATGCGCGACATCTTCGATATTCATGCCGCCTTCGGTCGAGACGATCAACGCAATGCGGCTGGTCTTGCGATCGATCAGCATCGAGAGATAGAATTCTTTCTCGATATCGACGCCGTCGGTCACGTAGAGCCGGGTGACCTGTTTGCCGGCTGCGCCGGTCTGGATCGTCACCAGGGTGTTGCCCAGCATCTCCTTGGCATTGGCTTCGACTTCCGCGATGCTCTTGGCCAGCCGCACGCCGCCCTTGGCATCGGCGCCCAGTTCCTTGAATTTGCCCTTGCCGCGCCCACCCGCGTGGATCTGAGCCTTCACGACATAGAGCGGTCCGGGCAGGTGCTTCGCACCTGCAACCGCTTCTTCAAATGTCAAAGCAGCATGTCCTGCAGGAATGCCGACGCCAAATTTCGCAAGCAGTTCCTTGGCTTGATATTCGTGGATATTCATGGGGACAGTGCTTTCTGCTGAAAGTTCGCCGGGGAGGGCTATTTTGCGGCGCCGCATAAGCATATCGGTGGCCACTTGAAAAGTCCCGGGGTCCCATCAATGTCGCCTTCGCCACAATTCTGCTGCAAATCGGGGCGCGCCGATAAATGATTGACCGTATCCGCCTCGAATCAATCGTGCGTGAAGCAGGCCGCCTTGCCATGGCCAGCTGGCCGGGAGACGGTCATTCACCCGAAGTCTGGGAGAAAACTCCCGGCGATCCGGTGTCAGAAGTGGATCTGGCCGTCGACAGGTTTCTGCGGCATGAACTGTCTGCGCTGCTGCCGGCCGCGGGCTGGCTGTCGGAAGAAACCATTGATGCCCCCGACCGACTCCAAGGCGGGCTGATCTGGCTGGTCGATCCCATCGACGGCACCCGCGACTATGTGCGCGGACGCCGGGGCTGGGCGGTGTCGGTGGCGCTGGTCAGTGGAGGAAAGCCCTTGATCGGCATGCTGGCTGCACCCGCGCAATCGCCCGAACAGGGCGGCCAGTTCTGGCACGGCGAGGCGGGGCGGGGCAGCTGGCGCAACGGCGTACGACTGGTCGCAAGCCAGCGACAGGAGCTGGCGGGGGCGAGGGTTCCGGCGCGGATCAGCCCGACGGCCCAAAGCGATCTGGTTTTTGTCGACCAGCCCAATTCGATTGCGCTGCGCATGGCAATGGTCGCCGCCGACGAGGCCGATATGGTTGCCACCATGCGCTGGGGCTATGAGTGGGACCTGGGCGCCGCCGCGCTGATCGCGCGTGAGGCCGGGGCGACCGTGACTAATGTGTTCGGCAAATCGCTGAGCTACAACAAGCGGATTCCGCGCGATTTCGGCGTGCTAGTAACCGCGCCAGCGATCCACGCTGCGGCAGTGGAACGGCTGGCCGAGCAGGCGCGGGCGGCGGCGGGTTAGCTTTATATTACTGTCCCGAAGCAGCCCTCGCCGCGCGCACGTCGTCCTGGCTGACCGGCACGATCTTGATCTCGACGCGGCGGTTTTTGGCGCGGCCATCATCAGTGGCGTTGTCGGCAACCGGCATGGTTTCGCCGAAGCCCTTGCTGCGAATACGCGCTTCTGAAACACCGCGCATTGAAAGGAATTGCGCTACCGTGCGCGCCCGGCTTTCGGACAGGGTCTGATTGTAGGCATCCGAACCGGTCGAATCGGTGTGGCCATAAACGTCGATCAGGCTGTCTGGATACTGGACCATGCTGGCCGCGATCTTGTCGAGCGTGTCACGGAACTGGGGCTTCAAGGTGGCGCTGCCCACGTCAAAGGTAACCCCATCCGGCAAGTTGACCAAAATCGCCTTGCCATCGTCGGTTGGCGAAACGTCAACGCCCGACCCTGCAGTCTGCTCCTTGAGCTCCTTGATCTGCTTGTCCATTTTGTAACCGATGATGCCGCCGGCGACTCCGCCGATGCCCGCACCGACGATCCGACCCGTCGGCCCGCCGATCAGCCCGCCGAGGATCAAGCCCACCAGCGCGCCGCCGCCGCCGCCGATTGCGGTGCGCGAAACCTTGCGCTCGCCGGTGTTAGGATCAGTGACACAGGCAGATACCGTGAGCAGCGTAGCGGCAGCAAGACTCGAGACGAACAGGCGGGACTTCTTCATGGGGCGATCTCCGAGGAACATGCGGCCATCCGGCGGCCGGGATTGCAAACCGTATGTCCGGTGAAATATGAATGGGCAATGGATACGCATCCTGTCAATCCGGGCGTGACCGAAGTTCACAGCAGTGCCCAAATTACCTGCAAGCTTCGCCTTTGCGCGGAAATCTGTTAGCGGATCGGCGTGACACCATTTCCCTGGATAGATGTAATCGTGATTGCAGGCCTGATCCTGCTCAATGGATTGTTCGCCATGTCAGAACTGGCGATTGTTTCGGCACGTCCGGCGCGGTTGCGGGTGGCCGCCGAGCGCGGCAGCAAAGGCGCACAGGCTGCGCTGACCTTGTGCGCGGACCCCGGCCGATTGCTCTCGACCGCACAGACCGGGATTACTCTCATCGGCATCCTCGCGGGCGCCTATTCGGGTGCCAGCCTTGGCGCGCCGGTGGGCGAGCGGCTGGCGGCACTGGGCCTGCCGTTGCGCTATGCCGAACAGACCGGCTTTGTGCTGGTGATTCTGGCGACGACCTATCTCAGCCTGGTGATCGGCGAGCTGGTGCCCAAACAAGTCGCATTGCGCGCGGCGGAGCCGATTGCGGTGCTGGCTTCGCGGCCGATGCAGTTGCTGGCGAAATCGACTGCGCCGATTGTCTGGCTGCTCGACCGGAGCTCGCGGTTGATCCTGCGGCTGCTCGGTGTCAAGGCAGCGGGCGAATCCGAAGTCACCGCCGAAGAACTGCACATGATCTTTGCCGATGCCACCCGCTCGGGCCTGCTCGAGGAGGAAGAGCGGGTGATCATGAGCGGGATCATGCGGCTGGCGGATCGCCCGGTGCGCGAGCTGATGACCCCGCGCACCGAACTCCACTGGGTCGATCGCCGCGCCAGCGAAGCCAGCATCCGCGCCAGGATCAAGGACAGCCCGCATTCGCTGCTGCCGGTCGCCGATGGATCGGCAGACAATATCGTGGGCGTGCTCAAGGTGCGCGAAGTGCTCGCGGTCCTGCTTGCAGGGCGCAAGGTCAACGTCGGCCGGCTGATGAAGAAGGCCGAAGTGATCCCCGACCAGCTCGACGCGATGGACGCCTTGCGCATTCTCCAGCAGTCGGACGTGTCGATGGCTCTGGTCCACGATGAATATGGCCACCTTGAAGGAGTGGTGACCCCGGCTGACCTGCTCGCGGCCATCGCCGGAAATTTCGTCAGTCACCAGGATGATGGCGACGAGCCGATGGTGACCGAACGGGAGGATCACTCGCTGTTGATCTCGGGCGCGCTGCCCGCCGACGCGCTGGCCGATCGGCTGGGGATCGAGCTCCCCGATACGCGCGATTTCGCGACCGCGGCGGGCTATGTCCTGTCAGTGCTCAAGCACATGCCCAAGGAAGGCGAGCATTTCCACGATCAGGGCTGGCGCTTCGAAGTGGTCGATATGGACGGACGCAAGATCGACAAGTTGCTGGTGAGCGCAGAAGCCGCGACCCGGGGCGAAAGCGTTTAGCTTCCAGCAGCGGTTTGCGCAGCCTGGCCATCGCCTTGCGGTGCAGCCAGAATATCGCGGGTTACTTCACCCTTGGCGACGGTGTTGGTCGCAGGATCGCCCACTGCCGATCGGATGCCGTTGGCGGGCGTGCCGGCGCGGCTGGTGGTATTCTTCTCGATATCGCTGCGTGGTGACTGACCGCCGAACAGGGCATCGAGCGTCTGGCTCTGCGAATTGCCGCTTGATGGGCGCGGCGCGCCGGGCTGGGGCGGAGTCAGCGAGAAATCGGGCGGCACCACCAGCGGCAACTGGCGCTGCACCGCGAATTCGTCGGGCCGGTCACGGTTGAACAGCCCGCCACCGCCGCCGCATGCCGAAAGCATGGCCGAGGCCGAAACAACGAGGAACAGGTCAGCTGATTTACGCATGGTTCTGGCTCTCCGGGGCAGTGTCGCCGCTTGCCTTGGGGGTCGATTGGGGCTTTTCGCGCGAAAGCAGCGAGCGGGCAAGGATTAACAGCACGCCAATCGAGATAGCGGCATCGGCAATGTTGAAGATGAGAAACGGACGGAATGTGCCGAAATGCAGATCGGCATAATCGACGACATAACCAAAGCGCACCCGGTCAAGGATATTGCCGCAAGCCCCGCCGAGCACCAGCCCGAGCGCGCCGATGTCACGTAGCTGGTGTTCTCGCATCATATACCAAAGCGCCACCATCGAGATCGCAGTTTGCACGCCGACCAACATCCAGCGTTGGAGATCCGACTCCGCAGCGAGTAGACCGAGTGAAACCCCGGTGTTTTCAGCCCATGAAAGGCGGAAGAACGGGAGAATTTCAATCTGCAGCACATTGGGCAGATCGAGCGGTCCGGTGACCAGCCATTTGACCAGCTGGTCAATGGCAAAGACCGTGGCCGCGAAGGCGAGCCCGAGGGAGTGGTTGCGGGTGAGGCTCATGCGTGCGCGTCCATGCCGCTAACCACATGATCGCAACGTGAACAAAGCGCGCCGTCAGAGACGACATCGGGGAGATGGCGCCAGCAGCGGCCGCATTTGTGGTAGGTGGTCTTAGCGACAGTCACAGCGTCTTCGTCACCTTTGGTCACCAGCAAGTTTGATGTAATGCATATTTCCGCCATATCGACGAGGCTCAAGCCATTTATCGCGATTGGCTCCCGGACAGTCAGGATCACTTCTGCTTCAAGGCTCGAGCCAATCTCTTTGGCCCGGCGCATTGGCTCGATCGCTTCACTGACAAGCGACCTTGCGGTCAAGATATCGTGCCACATAAATTCGTGGCCGGGCTTGTTCCACTTCGCATCAACCTTCGGCCACTCCAGCAAATGCACCGACCCAGCCTCGGGAAACCTCGTCCCCCACACCTCTTCCGCCGTGAACACCAACACCGGCGCGGCGTATCTCACCAGCGCATGGAACAGCGTGTCCAACACCGTGCGGTAGGCCATGCGCTTGGGTTCATCTGCCGCGTCGCAATAGAGCGAATCCTTGCGGATATCGAAGAAGAACGCGGACAAATCCTCGTTGCAGAAGTCCGTCAGCGCGCGCACGTAGGTGTTGAAATCGAAGTCGGCGACGGCCTGCCGCAGCGTGGCATCGAGCTTCGCCAGAAGCGCGAGCACATACCGCTCCAGCTCCGGCATGGCCGCAACCTCAACCCGCTCCGCCTCGCTGAATCCCTCCAGCGCCCCCAGCAGATAGCGGAACGTATTGCGCAATTTGCGATACTGATCCGCCACGCCCTTGAGGATTTCATCGCCGATGCGGTGATCCTCGGTGTAATCGACCGAGAGCGCCCACAGCCGGATAATATCCGCGCCGTTCGATTCCATCACTTTCAGCGGATCGATGGTGTTGCCCAGCGACTTGGACATTTTCATGCCCTTAGCGTCCATCGTGAAGCCGTGGGTGAGCACCGCCTTGTAAGGCGCGCGGCCGCGGGTGGCGCAGCTTTCCATCAGGCTCG
>JBDSSP010000010.1:0-9351 GCA_039928735.1 Novosphingobium sp.
GGCGCACGTCGGGCCGGGCGATCTTCCAGGCCAGCGAAAGCCGATCGGCGAACCTGTCAGCGACCCAATTGGCCGAAAATTCTGTTGGCAAGTAGAGATCAAGGTTGCCAGTTTCCTGGCAGAACGACCCGAGCTGGATGGGCTTGATCCATTGGCTATGGAGCTGTTGGCCCAGGTCCTTGCGAAGGCCCTGGCTGATATCGGCCCAGTCCGCCGCAAAATTTGCGGCCTCTTGATCATCGCTCATGTGTATCCCGCCCCTGTCGTCGTCTCGAGTGCGACATTGCTCACGCTCCCGACTGCCGATGATCCGCGCATCAGCCATTCCCAAATCGCACCTTCCAACCGTAATTGGCGACAGAAACAGCATACACACCGCTCCCCTCGCCCAAACCATCAAAGCTGGACGCCAAACTCGATAGAAATATCGTAAACGGTCCGTTCACTCGGACCGGACGCGCCCTTCTAAAAGCCGATTGGACAGAAGGGCAAGGCACCGACTGCAAAAAAAATGAAATATACCGGCTTGACACATGACGACCCGCGGAAAAGCGCTTGCGCCCGATATAAACGATTGATTTTGCATATGTTTTGCTGTGCATATCTGCGAATCACAGCAATTCCAGACTCTTAGGAATTGGCCTGTGAGCCGCGATCAAAACATGCGTTAAGATTGCATGGACTCGCCGCAATCGTGTTCTTAATACGTGCCGCTGTGCTGAACAAATGGTCAGCGAATCACGCCCTCGAAAAGGTGTGGGACTCGCCTGACCTCAGCATTGATTCGGATTAAAGCGCAGCGACGCGCTTGGTCAGACGCGACAGTTTGCGCGAGGCCGTATTTTTGTGAAGTACACCGCGGGCGACACCGCGTGCCAGTTCGGGCTGAGCAGCGTGGAGAGCTTCAGCGGCAGCCGACTTGTCGCCACCTTCGAGTGCAGCTTCGACCTTCTTGACGAAGGTGCGGATGCGGCCGATGCGGTTGCCGTTGATTTCGGCGCGGCGCTCGTTGCGACGGATGCGTTTTTTGGCTTGCGGCGTATTGGCCATGTTAGTCCTTTGTCGGGCCGCGGGCGGCCGCACTTGATAAAACGGATGAATTGGATGGCGGGAGAACCCGCCGGAAAGCGCGGCCCATAGCGACGGAGCCAAGAATCGTCAACCTTTACGCCGCTTGAACTTCATTTCTGGCATTTGGGGCACCAGAATGTACTGCGCCCGGCTTGCACGAAGCGCTCCACAGTGCCGCCGCACGCGCAGGGTTGGCCTTCGCGGCCATAGACCTGCCACGAGGCCGCGAAATAACCGAGTTCGCCGTTGGGTTGTGCATAATCGCGAATTGTCGAGCCACCTGCCGCAATTGATTCGTTCAGGACCTGATTGATGGCCGGCACCAGCCGCGCCAGGGCAGGGCGGGAAACAGCGCCGGCGGCGCGGTCCGGACGGATCCGGGCGCGGTGGAGCGCTTCGCAGACATAGATGTTGCCGAGACCGGCCACGATCCGCTGATCCAGCAGGAGCACCTTTACCGACGATATCCTGCCTGTGAAGGCCCGGCCAAGGTAGGCTGGATTCAAATCCTTGCCGAGCGGTTCGGGTCCGAGCGCGGCGAATGCCGGCCAGCTATCGAGATCGTCGCTGTCGACGAGATCGACCGATCCAAATCTGCGGGCATCATTAAGCGCGAGCACATGCCCCGAGCCGGTTTCCAGCACGAGGTGATCGTGTTTTTCCAGCGATTCGGGCTGGATGCGCCATCGGCCGGACATGCCGAGGTGAAAGATCATCGTCTGGCCGCGGTCGGTGTGGATCAGGCCGTATTTCGCGCGGCGCGAGAGCGATGTCACTCTGGCGCCGGTCAAGGCTTGCACGAGGCCGGGTGGAAAGGGGCGGCGCAAGTCAGCGCGGTTGACGGCAACGCTGGCGATTTGCTCGCCCTCCAGATGCAGCGCTAATCCGCGCACCGTGGTTTCGACTTCGGGAAGTTCTGGCATGGGATTGCTGCTAACAGCCTTTGCGGTCTGCCGAAACTCTCCTAAAGCGCGGCCATGAGTGAAACGGTTTCTTTCGGCTACGACGAGGTTACTCCCGAGGAGAAGACCCAGCGCGTAAGCGCGGTGTTTTCCAGCGTAGCGCGCAAATACGATCTGATGAACGATGCCATGTCGGGCGGCATGCATCGGCTGTGGAAAGATCGCTTTGTGCGCCGCGTCAAACCGCAGCCGGGCGAGGCGATTCTCGACATGGCGGGCGGCACCGGCGACATCGCCATCCGGATGGCTGCTGCGGGCGCCGATGTGACCGTCTCCGATATCAATCAGGAGATGCTCGATGTCGGCATCGAGCGCGCGATCAAGCGCGGGATCGATGGTCTGGTTTGGTCGCGCCAGAACGCAGAGGCACTGAGCTTCCCGGACCGCTTCTTTGATGCCTATACCATCGCATTCGGCATCAGGAATGTAACCCGAATCGATCTGGCGTTGGCCGAAGCGCATCGTGTCCTCAAATTTGGCGGGCGGTTTTTCTGCCTGGAATTCTCAACCACCGAGTGGCCCGGTTTCAAGGAGGCCTACGATCTTTATTCGCACCGGTTGGTGCCCAAATTGGGCGAAGCCATCGCGGGGGACGCAGAGAGCTATCGCTATCTCGTCGAATCGATCCGCCGCTTTCCGCCTATGCGTGAATTCAAGGCGATGATCGGCGCGGCGGGGTTCGTGCAGACCAAAGTCGAGCCGCTGCTGGGTGGATTGGTGGCAATCCATTCCGGCTGGAAAGTTTAGGCCCGATGACGTTAGGCCCGATGTGACCACTTCCGCCACCCACATTTTCCGTCTTCTGCGCTGGGGGAGAATCCTCGCTCGGCATGGGGCCCTGCGGTTGATCGAGCGGGGTTATGGCACGCCTGCGCCAGTGCGCCGACTGTTCCGCCTGGCCCGGTTCGGCACGCTTCAGCCCCGCGAACCGAACTACAGCAGTGCATTTCAGGCGATTGGTCCCGCTGCGATAAAGCTGGGCCAGGCGCTGGCGACGCGGCCGGACATCGTTGGTGTCGAGGCTGCACGCAATTTGCTCGATTTGCAGGACAGCCTGCCTCCGGTGCGTTTCGAATTGATTGCCCGGGAGATCGAGTCGAGCTTCGGGCACCCGATTTCCGAACTTTTCGCAGCCATAGAACCCGATCCGATTGGTGCCGCATCTGTGGCGCAAGTGCACCGTGCGGTGACAACTGAGGGACGCACGGTTGCGGTCAAGGTATTGCGCCCCGGCATCCGCGAGAAACTGGCTCGCGACATTGGAACCTACGAATGGGCAACAGCCCAGCTCGAAGGCCTTGGCGGCGAAGCGAGGCGACTGCGGCCTCGCGCGGTCATCGCCAATTTCAAGCGCTGGACCGCACGCGAGCTCGATTTGCGGCGCGAGGCGGCTTCGGCGTCGGAACTGGCCGAGGCAATGCGCAGCCATGCGGGATTTCGCGTTCCTGCCATCGATTGGGACCGCACCAATGGCAATGTGCTGACCATTGAATGGGTCGACGGCATCAAGCTGGGCGACCGCGCGGCGTTGATCGCTGCCGGTCATGATCTGCCGTCGCTGGCCAAACGGCTGGTGTTGGCCTTCCTGTCCCAAGCAATCAGCGCGGGTTTTTTCCATGCCGATATGCACCAGGGCAATCTCTTCGTTGACGGAGATGGCACCATTGTTGCCATAGATTTCGGCATTATGGGCCGGATCGACCGGCGCGCGCGGGCCTGGCTTGCAGAAATCCTTTACGGCCTGACCACCGGCAACTACGCCCGCGTCGCCGAGATCCATTTCGAGGCGCAATATGTGCCTGCCTATCACAGCCAGGAGGAATTCGCGACCGCACTGCGGGCAGTTGGCGAGCCGATGCGCGGCAAACCGGTCAACGAATTGTCGGTTGGCCAGATGCTCGAAGGGCTCTTCGCGATCACTCGTGATTTCGACATGCAGACCCAGCCGCATCTGCTGTTGTTGCAGAAAACTATGGTGATGGTCGAAGGACTGGCCACCCAGCTAGATCCCGAAATCAACATGTGGGAAGTTTCCGGTCCTTTCGTGAGGGATTGGCTGCGGGATGAGCTGGGTCCCGAAGCGGCGATTGCGGACCGGATGCGCGAGGACGCCGGAACGCTGCTGCGCTTGCCTGCACTGATCCGCCGGATCGAAGAGCGCTTCCCGGCGCGTGGCGGCGCGCCCGAACAGGCTCCGCTGCCCGAAGTTCCGCTTGTGTGGCAACGTCGCGCTGGGCCGGGTTGGGGCGGATACGCAGTCGCCGTGCTGATTGGGGGGGGGCTGGTTTGGTTGGCCCGACTGGCGCATTGGCTGCCGTGACGGCGGGTCCATTGCCTCCCTTTTGGGATCGGTTCGCACATTGGGCCCGGCTGCCGGCCCGGCTGTTGTTGGCTGCGTTGATCGCATTGCTGGTCGCATCTGCTCTCGTGCCGATCAACGCAGGTCGTTCAACGGTCAAGACCACGAATTTTGTCGAAGTGCTGGTAAATAGCAATGCCGCCGGACTTGACCGCAAGCGCGACGAAGATCTTGCGCTGTATGACCGGGCGATCGAGCGCATCCGGCGCGGCGAGAATTATTACCAGTTCATCGTCGCCGAACAGCGGCTGGCCCGTTACCCCGTGAGGCCCGGGCTCGCCGTGCGTTTGCCGACCCTCGCCTATCTCGATGCCTGGCTGGGACTACCCGGTCAGTATGCGGCTGCAATCGCGCTGCTCATTGCGGTAATGGCGGTGTGGTGGCGGCGGATTGCCGACGAGCCAGGCGGATCGCGACGCCGCCTTCTAGCGATGGCTTTACTGGCGCTCGGCGCTTCGCTGGGGGTCAACCGCCATTTCTTCGTGCTACATGAGTTATGGGCCGGGATGCTGTTGGCGCTGTCTTTCGGGCTGCACCGCGTCAAATCCGATATGTCGCCGGGCAGATGGGGTTGGTCGCTGGCCACTGCAGCACTGGCCCTGGCGATCCGCGAACTCACGCTGCCCTACGTTTTGCTCATGGCGGCAATGGCCTTCTGGCGCGGCGATCGGCGTGAAGGGTTCGCCTGGACGGTCCTTGTGTCCGCATTCCTCGCCTTAATGGCTTTTCACCTCCATATCATTGCGGCGCAGACCCTGCCGAGCGATCCGCTGTCTGCAACATGGCTGGAAATGCGCGGGCTGTCGGGATGGATTTCCAACGTCGCCTTGTCCAGCAATGTCCGGTCATTGCCGCACTGGCTGGCGGGCCCCTTGGTGATGCTGGCGATCTTCGGTTGGACCAGCTGGCGCAGCGCGGCGGGTGCTTTTGCGACGCTGCTTTATCTTGGTTATGGCCTCGCCTTCATGGTCGCCGGTCGCGGCGACAACTATTATTGGGGCTTCATGGTGGCTCCCGCAATGTTCATCGGGCTGGCCTTCGTACCGATGGGGTTCAGATCGCTTTGGCGCGCCGCCTATGTCCGGTAATTGCACAGTAACCCTATTGCGGGCAGAAGCGCGGCAATGAGTGGTCCGCGCATCCTTCTGATCGTTGGCGGCGGCATTGCTGCCTACAAGGCCTGCGAGCTTGTTCGGCTGATCCGCAAGGGGCAGGGCGATGTCACCTGTGTGCTGACAGAGGGCGGCGCGAAGTTCGTCACGCCGCTATCCCTGGCCGCGCTCAGTGAGAATCCTGTCCACACCACCTTGTGGGACCTCAAGAACGAGGTCGAGATGGGGCACATCCAGCTTTCTCGCGCTGCCGACCTGATTGTCGTGTGCCCGGCGACAGCAAATCTCCTCGCCAAGATGACGGCGGGAATAGCCGACGATCTGGCGACGACGCTGTTGCTGGCGACGGACAAGCCCGTTCTTGCCGTCCCGGCGATGAATGTTAAGATGTGGCAGCATGCCGCGACAATGCGGAATATCGCGACCCTACAGGCCGCCGGCGTTGTAGTTATGCAGCCTGATGAAGGCGCCATGGCCTGCGGCGAATTTGGCCCGGGCCGACTGCCGGAACCTTTTGCGGTATGGCACCAGATTGCGCAGCTTCTGGGTCTGGATCTCAGCGAGGAACCATCGTTGTTTTCCCCCGATGAGCGCGGCGGAGAGGGCGAGCAGGAATCGGATGATACGAGTCTTGGCGGTCTGGCCAGATCGCTGATTTCGCGGAGCAAGAAGCGTTCGGAGCCGCTTCCAGACCTGTCCGTCGAAAGCGAATTAGCGGAGGTGCCATCGGAACTCCCGCTTGATGAAGCGCCTCTAGCACCGCTTGATCTCGGCGGCCCGGTGCTTGCCCGGAAGGGCAAGGCCAAGTCAGCACCGCCAACTGATCCCGAGGCGATCAATCACCTCGTTGCCGCCAAGCAGGGCGCCGCGCCGGAACCAATTGAGGGGGATAAGTTCGCTATCAGCGTAGGCTCGGCATCCGGGCCTGCCGAACCACGGGCGGACGCGAACGATTTCGCATTCGATCCGGATTACCAACCGCTTTTGGGCAGGCACATCCTTGTCACTGCCGGGCCGACGCACGAGCCGATCGATCCGGTGCGCTACATCGCCAATCGCTCTTCGGGCAAGCAGGGCTATGCCATTGCCGGTGCGGCCGCTGCAGCCGGAGCGCAAGTGACACTCATTTCTGGTCCGGTCAATCTGGCAACCCCGCGCGGAGTTGAGCGGGTCAATGTCGAAACCGCACGCCAGATGGCCGACGCGGTCAAGAAGGCGCTTCCTGCCGATGTCGCTATCATGGTCGCTGCCGTGGCCGATTGGCGTACAACCGATTCGTATGGCGAGAAGATCAAGAAGCGCGGTTCGGCACCGCCGGCCCTGATGCTGACCGAGAACCCCGACATTCTGGCAAGCGTTTCCGCAGGCAAGCATCGGCCCGGCCTGTTGATCGGCTTTGCTGCCGAAACTCAGGATGTGCTCGACAATGCCACGGAAAAGCGCAAGCGCAAGGGTGTCGACTGGATTGTCGCCAACGATGTTTCCGACCGCGGTAAGAAGAGCGTGATGGGCGGCGACGCCAATGTTGTTCACATCATCACGGCCAGCGCAATCGAAAGCCTGCCGGAAATGTCGAAAGCCGATGTCGCGCGCGCGTTGGTCGAAAGGATAGCCAATGCGCTCAGCAAATAGCGATCTCGCCAGTGCCAGCGTGCCGCTGTTGATCAAGCGTCTGCCGCACGGTGAGGGGCTGGATTTGCCAGCCTATGCCACTGAAGGCGCAGCGGGCATGGATGTGCTTGCGGCAGAGGATGTGCTGCTAGTCCCGGGCGAACGCCACGCAGTTGCAACCGGGCTCTCGCTGGCGATACCGCAGGGCTTTGAAATTCAGGTGCGCCCGCGCTCGGGGCTCGCGCTCAAGCATGGCATCAGTCTGCCAAATGCACCCGGAACCATCGATTCGGATTATCGCGGCGAATTGAAGGTCATCCTCATCAACCTCGGCGCCGACGATTTTGCAATCTGCCGGGGCGACCGCATTGCCCAGTTGGTTCTCGCACCTGTTACAAGGGCGAGCTGGCTTGAAGTCGAGGATCTGGACGAGACCGTTCGCGGTGAGGGCGGCTTCGGTTCGACAGGCGGCGTGACATCACTCGGTAGTTAAGGCCCTTATCCAGCCTTCGTGTTGTCTTCCGCGCCTTTTGCCATGGTCAGTATCCCTTGCCTTTGCCGATCCCGGCCAGATGCGCCTTCATCAGATCAGCCTGATGCGGGCTGATCATGATCGAGCTGTTAACAAGGCGTTCGACCGAAGCGGCTTGGTGAGCGGGCAGATCGGCGCAAAGTTCAATCGCAACCTTCGCGGCACCGATAAGCTCGCCATCCTGCCGCGCAAGGTGCTGGCAAAAGCCCATGACGTCTTGCTCGAAACTCTCGTCCGGAAACACCTTGTGGACCAGCCCGGCAATGCGCGCCTCTTCGGCCTCAAGCGGGATATTGGCCATGATCATATAGCGCGCCCAGTGCGGCCCGATGATCCGCACCAGCCTGCTGACGCCATTGGTTGCTGGCAGTACACCGAACTTGGCCTCGGGAAAAGCATAGCTCGCGCTGGCAGCGGCCAGACGGAAATCGCAGGACAGCGACATTTCGAGGCTGCCGCCGACGCAGCGGGCGTGATGGGCCACCACGAAGGGTTTTTCGATGCCTTCCATCTCGTCCCAAATGCGGCGCATCGGCAGCCGCCGGTGCGATTCGCGCACTTCGGAGCCACGTGTCGGCTGGCCGCGCGATTCGGCATTGCCTTGCCTGAGGTCCGCGCCGGAAGAAAAATAGCGACCCTTCGACTTTATCAGCATGACCTTGAGCTCGGGGGTATCCCGGAAGCGGTGCACGGCTTCTTCCAGGATATTGACGAGTTCGGTACTCATCGCGTTGAGCTTGTCGGGGCGGTTGAAAGTGGCGACCAGGATATTGTCGACCACATCGACCAGCATATGGGGTTCTTCGCTCATTTTTTTCTTCCTCTCAGTCTCTAGTTGATTTCAGCTATCAAATGGCCCGCTGCCTGAATCATGCCCGATTTGTCGAGCGAATCGGAAGCAGGCATGGCCGGGCTGCCCGATGCTGCCTTGATTGAATCTATAATCTCTTCGGCGCTATCACCTTCCAGTTCATACAAGGTCATCAACGTCCATTGCGGGGCATCGAGATCGTAAACCCGCTGGAAGTCCATCCGGAACAGCTTGGCGCTGACCACACCTGGCATCTGCTTGACGTCCAGCAGATGTTGTTCGCAATACCAGCGGACATATTCCTCCTCTTGGCCAGGCAGCGAGCGGGAAAGAATGGTGTAGTTGAAGCGCGGCACTGCGATTCCCTTGCTATACAGGTCTCAGCCTGCACTTGCCGCGCGCTGCATCATTGCGCAAGGTATGTTGCATTGGCGGGAGATCGACATGGGCGGAAATAAACAGCGTTGGAAGATGCGCCCCGATGGATCGAACTGGGGCGACTTTGGGCCCGATGACCAGATAGGCCGGCTCAATCTGATCACACCGCAGCACCGCATCAAGGCGGCAGAGGAAGTGCGCGAAGGACTTGCCTTCTGCCTGTCGCTGCCACTCGATTGTCCGCGCGTGCAGCTTAACCCGCGCCGCTTTCCGCCTGAACTAGCCTTCTCCATGCGTGGCCCGGATCCGGTCGCGAACTATCCGTATGGCCTGAGTTTTCCCGGCATGAAGGAGGTGGTCAATGATGACCGGGCGACTCTCAGCCTGCAGTTCTCGACGCAGTGGGATGCCTTTTGCCACATGGGCCAGTTGTTCGATGCGGACGGGGAAGGATGCGAGCAGGTCACCTATTACAACGGTTTTCGTGCCCATCAACATATCTGTGGACCCTTTGA
>JBDSSP010000011.1:0-6114 GCA_039928735.1 Novosphingobium sp.
GCGATCCTGCGCTATGTGGGCAGCTGCGACGGCAATATGGAAGAAGGCTCAATGCGCGCCGACGTCAATGTTTCGGTGCGCAAGCCCGGCGATGAACTGGGCACGCGCACTGAAACCAAGAACGTCAATTCCGTCCGCTTCGTGATGGCCGTGGTTGAGGGCGAGGCGCGGCGTCAGGTCGATCTGATCGAGGATGGCGGCAGGGTGGTGCAGGAGACCCGGCTCTACGATCCCGACCGCGGCGAGACTCGCTCGATGCGCAGCAAGGAAGACGCGCACGATTATCGCTACTTCCCTGATCCCGACCTGCTGCCGCTGGAACTGGACGAGGCTTTCCTCGCCGAATGCCGCGCCAGCTTGCCCGAACTGCCCGATGCCAAGCGCATCCGCTATGAGACGGCGCTCGGCCTGTCGCCCTACAACGCCAATATCCTCACCGCCGAAGTTGATACCGCGCGCTGGTTCGAGCGACTGCTTTCCGCCTGTGCCGAACGGCAAAACAAGGCTGAAGCCGATGTCGCCAAGCAGGCGGCGAACTGGCTGACGTCGGAACTGTTCGGGGCGCTCAACCGGCTTGGCAAGAGCCTGGAGACGTCGCCGGTCAGTCCGGCGCAGGCGGCGGAACTGCTGGCGCTGGTCGCCGATGGCACGATCTCGGGCACGATCTCCAAGCAGGTTTTCGAAAAGATGCTCGAAACCGGCAACGGCGCCGCAGCCATTGTCGAGCTTGAGGGCCTCAGGCAGACTTCGGATACCGGCGCAATCGATGCTGCCGTTGCCAAGGTGCTCGCGGACAACGCCGAGAAGGTCGAACAGTATCGCGGCGGCAAGGAAGCGCTGTTCGGCTTCTTCGTCGGCCAGACCATGAAAGCGATGCAAGGCAAGGCCAACCCGCAGGTGGTGAATGAGGCGGTGAAGAAGGGGCTGGGTTAGTCGGCGCGGTTGTTTCGGCGTCGGTGACGCCCATATCGACGCCATGACCCAAAGACTTCCGGCGCTATTTCTCGGCCATGGTTCGCCCATGACCACGATCTCCGATGTGCCTGAGCGCCGTGCGCTGGAGGCACTTGGCAGGGCACTGCCGCGGCCAACGGCGATCCTTGTCGTTTCGGCGCACTGGGAAACCCATGGCGCGACGCATATCACTGTTGGCGCGCAGCCGCGCACGATCCACGATTTCCGGGGTTTTCCCGACGAGCTCTATGCGATCCGCTATGCCGCGCCGGGTTCTCCCTGGCTGGTGGCGCGGATCGAGGAACTGCTCGGGGCTGATCGCGTGATGCGGGATAATAGCTGGGGCTTTGACCACGGCGCCTGGGGTGTGCTCCGGCCGATGTTTCCTGACGCGGATATTCCGCTGGTGGAAATGAGCCTCGACCGCACGCTGACGATGCCGCGGCACCTCGCCCTGGGCGCCGCACTGGGGCCGCTGCGCGATGGAGGCGTGCTGATCATCGGCAGTGGCAATGTGGTTCACAACCTGGCGCTATACGGCAAGGGCCGAGGCACCAACCCGCGTTGGGCGGAAGACTTCCGCGCGAGGATCAACCAGGCAGTGCAAGACGACGACCACGCCGCGCTGACAATGTTCAAGGAAGGTGACGACGACGCCGCCATGGCAATCAACAGCGCCGAACATTACCTCCCGCTGCTCTATGCAGTCGGCGCCCGGCTGCCCGGTGACGATGTGGCGATTTTCAACGACACGCTCGATGGCGCGCTGACGATGACTTCCGTGCTGTTCGGCGATGCAGGGTTGGTTGCCGATTAGCCCTCCCGCGTCCCGCTCAGCGCCATTGAGCCAAACGCCCCCGCCTTCACATTCCCGGCAATCGCGTCGCCATCCACCACTGCTTCGCAGTCCAGCGTCATCGGCATTGGCACTTTCATGTCCATCTTCCAGGTCAGCTTGTTGCCGTCGACCTTGCCGTCCGCCACTTCCATCGAGCCCATTGCGCCCGCGACGCCGCCGGTGAAGCTGTCACCTGACACGTTCACGGTGAACTTGCCCTTCTGGTCGCCCATCGGAGTCTTGGTGACGACGTCGTAGGTTCCGGCGACTGACATGGTAATCCTCCTGTTAAATCCTCGGGTTCTGTTCTGGCGAAGCCTGCGCTGCTGTCAACTGCCCGCATCGGCCCCGGCGACATATTCCACTGGCAGGGGAACGTCCTTGAGCTGCGGCTCGATCAGTTTGCGCGTCCCCACCACCACGAAAGTGAGCGCATCGCCCTGCAGATATGTCTGCGCCGCCGTGTCGATCGCCTTGGCGTCGACCGCGCGGTAGCGGGTAGGGAGCGTGGCGTAGTAGTTGTCCGGGCGATGCAGCAACTGGTTGCGGATGATGGCAGCGAGGACCTGGGCGTTGGTTTCGAAGCTGCCCGGCAGGCTGCGGATATTGCCGTCGGTCACGCGGTTCAGTTCTTCCGGATCGACGGGCTTTGCCGCCGGGAAGGCCTTGATGTCGGCGAGCAGCAAGCGGATCGAATCGCCGGTGCGGTCGGCCTGGACCGGGGCGACCAGCACGAAGGCGCGGGGGCCGGCGGGAGACCGGACCGAGCTTGCGACGCCGTAGGACCAGCCCTTGTCCTCGCGCAGATCGAGATTGAGCCGCGAGAGGAAGCCATTGCCGAGGACCTCATTGGCAAGATCGAGCGCTTCCATGTCGGGCGTCTGTCCCGAGAGAGGCAAAACGCGACCGGCATAAATCAGCGATTGCGGGGAATCGGGCCGGTCGATCACGACGATGCGCGGACGGGGCGCGGGGATGGCAGCGCTCATCGGCTTGACCGGGGGTGGGCCGGCCGGGGCTTGCCAGTTGCCGAATGCGCGTTCCAGCAGCGGCAGCAGCTCGGCCATGGTGATGTCACCGGCGACCGTGATGCTGGCGAGGTCCGGGCGCAGCCACTTTTCATGCGCGGTTCGCAGCGCGGCGGGGGTCAGGGCGGCAATCGAGGTCTTGTCGCCCAGGCCGTCGCTTGGCTGGGCATAGGGATGGGCGCCATACAGGATCTTGCCGAGCTCGCGGTTGGCGAGGCTGCGCGGGGATGACAGCGCCTGGGCAAGCTCCGCCTGCCGTTGATCCTTGACGCGGGCAACATCCTTGTCGGCAAAGGCGGGATGGCGCACGACATCGGCCATCAAGGCCAGCGAGGGCGCGAGATTGGCGCTGAGCGCCGAGAGCGTGATGCTGCTTTGATCGAGGTTGCCGTTTGCCGAAAGGCTGGCCCCGAGCCGCTCCTGCTCCTCGGCGATGGCCATGGCGTCGCGACTTGTCGTGCCCTCATCGAGCATGCCGAGCATCATCGACTGGGTGCCCGGAGCATCGAGCGCATCAGCGGCAAAGCCGGCATCGAAGGCCAGGTTGACGATGACCTTGGGCACTGCGGTGCGGCGGGCCAAGGCAACGGGCATGCCGTTTGACAGTTTGGTGTGTTCGATGGCCGGGAACGCCAGTTCCCCGACCTGGGCAATCGGCGGCGCGATCCGCTTGAGGCCCGGCGCAATTGCGGCCTCGGGCTTTTGCCGGGGCCGGGCAGGCCCATCGCGCACGGCGTCAATCGCCTCGTCGCCCCAGCCACCCATGGTTTCGCCGCGCTCGGTGCGCTTGCCGGGCGAGACTGTCAGCGCGAAGGTCGGCCGGGTCATCCAGCGCTGCATCGCCGCGTGCACTTCGGCGGGCGTGAGCGCGGCGACGCGGGCGAGGTCGGCCTTGTATTTCGCCGGATCGCCTGAATAGAGCTGGCCCTCGGCAAGCGTCGCCCCCTTGCCGCCGAAGCCGCCGGACAATTCAAGTCCGCCGATTTGCGCGGAGACCGCGCCAGTGACCGCGCGGCGCACTTCGTCCTCGCTCGGGCCCTCGGCGACGAACTGGGTTATCACTTGATCCAGCCGTGTCTCGGCCTTGGCGCGATCCACCCCGGGCTTGAGATCAAGCGTGACCTGGATGAATTGCAGCTGCTCAAAGGTCTGTGCACTCGCCGAAACCGAAACCGCGAGCTGCTCGGCGCGGACCAGCGTCTTATCGAGCCGTGAGGAAGCGAGGCCACCCAGTACGCGGGTACCGACTTCCAGAGCCAGCGAATCAGGATCATTTAGGCCGGGGCCGCTCCAGTTGCGCGTGATGCGAGTGACAGGCACGGCATCGACCAGTTCGCGGGCCGCAGGCGCGGACAGCGTGACTGGCCCGGCAGTCACTTTTGCTACGTCTGGCCCGCGCGGGATTGCGGCAAAGTATTTCTCGACCAGCGGACGCGCCGTCGCGGCGTCGATGTCGCCCGACAGCGCCAGCACGACATTGTTGGGGCCGTAGTGATCGCGGAACCATGCGCGGACATCGCCGAGGCTGGCGTGATCGAGATCGGCCATCGAGCCGATGGTGGCGTGGCGATAGGGGTGGCCAACCGGGAACAGGCCTTCGCCAATGGCGTAGTCCATAAGGCCATAGGGCTCGTTGTCGTTCTGGCGCTTCTCGTTCTGCACGACGCCGCGCTCCTTGTTCAGCTTGTCCTGCGTCACCGCGCCAAGCAGATGCCCCATGCGGTCGCTTTCCATGAACAGCGCCAGATCGAGCGCACCCTTGGGCACGGTCTCGACATAATTGGTGCGATCATACCAGGTCGAGCCGTTGGTGGGGGTGGAGCCGGCGGCCTCAAGCGGCTTGTCGAAGCTTGGCACGTTTTCCGAGCCACCGAAGAACAGGTGCTCATAGAGATGGGCAAAGCCGGTCTTGCCGCGTGGCTCGTTCTTGGAGCCAACCCGGTAGTAGAGCGTGACGCCGACAATGGGCGCCTTGCGGTCGGTGTGGACCAGGGTGGTCAGGCCGTTGGGGAGCGTGAAGCTCTCGTACGGGATATCGACGGCCTTGACGAGATCGGCGAGCGGCGCTGGTTGGGCAGGAGCTGCCAATGGCGCGGGTGCACTGGCGACTTTTGCAGGCGGCTGGGCGGCGCAGGCTGTAAGCGAGAGGGCAGCAAGAGCGGTGGCAACGATGCGGTGCATGGCAATTCCTGGAACTTCGAGCCGGACGGGCTTAAGGCGCGAAAACGAACACGCGATGAACGGATTGCCTGGGCTGGCAGCTTATTTGCGGATAAAGGTCTGGCCACTGTTGAACATGGCGATGCGCCAGTGGCCATCGGCCTCGCGGCGGCACTCCATCTGCACTTCGGCGACGGCAGCAGGATCGCAAGTGTCGAACGGCGGCGTGCCGACGCGGGCAAAGAACAGCAGCAGGAAGCCAACTTCGGCGGAATCTTCAGCGGTGAATTTGACACGGTAGTTCGACATGATGTGGCGCATCACCGGTGCGCCGCCCGCAGCCTCGAGGCGGTCTTTGCGATCGGCATAGAATTTGGCAGCCCCCGCCAGCCCTTCGCGCCATTCGCCGCCAACGAAATAGCGGCAGTCCGGCGTGAGCACGTCGGCACTCGTCATCTTGAGCCCGTCGTTCTGGTCGAGCTCGTCGCCCCATTCGTTGATGACTTGCTGGATGGCAGCGACATTTGCTGCCTGCCCGGTGGTGAATTTTGCCATGTCCGCTCCTTCGCTTGTTGCGCTTCGATATGCGCTGGCGGGCGTCAGGCCAAGCGGGTTTATTCGTTGATCGCGGTCGTCCGGTAACTCAGCTTTGTTGTGCCGTTGGCGGGGATCGACACAGCCCAGACGCGCTTGCCCGGCTTGGCCAGCAGCTTGCCGGGAAGGTTCAGTAAGTGTGTGCTGTTTCCGGTCGGAAAGTCGATCTCGTAGCGGATCGGGAATGGATTGGCGTTGCGGATGGTGATGCTGTGATCGGTCCACTTGTCACTCTGGCCGGCAAGCGTTTCCGTTTCCTGCGTGACATTCGCGGGTTCGCCGAACACCATTTCGACTTCTTCCTCGACAGCCTTGTCGGGCAGGCTCGATTCGCCCACGACCATGCGGCCCCAGAAATTGTCTTGGGCGCCGCTGTCCTGATAGACCACCGCCTTGCCTGCCGGCAGCGGATCGCCGAGGCCATCGGCCTTGCGGTTGCGGAAGCGGAACAGCATTTGCGGCCCGCCCGGTTCCGCCTCATCGATTCTTGTGTGATAGACCAACTGGCCGGTTACCCGCTCCTTCTGAAGAAAGGCGACC
>JBDSSP010000012.1:0-11308 GCA_039928735.1 Novosphingobium sp.
CAGCGCGACAGCACTGTGACTGGCAGCTTGTCCGCCTCGGTGGTGGCGAACAGGAACTTCACATGCGCAGGTGGTTCCTCAAGTGTCTTGAGCAAGGCATTGAAAGCATTGCGTGACAGCATGTGAACTTCGTCGATGATATAGATCTTGTAGCGCGCCGAAACCGCCGCATAGCGCACCGCCTCGATGATCTCGCGGACATCGTCGACCCCGGTGTGGCTGGCGGCGTCCATCTC
Organism: Novosphingobium sp.; assembly: GCA_039928735.1. Lineage (GTDB taxonomy): Bacteria > Pseudomonadota > Alphaproteobacteria > Sphingomonadales > Sphingomonadaceae > Novosphingobium. The sequence goes on from JBDSSP010000012.1 coordinate 237, forward strand.
GATGACATCGATATGCCGCCCCTCGGCAATCGCCACGCAGGGCTCGCAGACACCGCAGGGATCGATGGTCGGCCCGCCCTGCCCGTCCGGCCCGATGCAGTTGAGCGCCTTGGCGATCAGCCGCGCGGTGCTGGTCTTGCCGACCCCGCGCACCCCGGTCATCAGGAAGGCATGCGCCAGCCGCTCGCGCTTGATGCCGTTGGCCAGAGTCTGCACCATCGCATCCTGACCGATCAGCTGGGAGAAAGTCTGCGGCCGGTATTTGCGGGCGAGCACGCGGTACGGCTGGGCTGGTGCGGCACTCACCGGGGCGGCCGCAAGCGGGGCAGACACCGGATCGCCGCCAAACAGCGCCGTTTGGCCAGCAGCTTCAAGTTCAGTGGCGCTGGGCGCTGCTTCGCCTTCAATCGGTTGATCGCCAAAAATGTCGGATGAATCGCCCATATCGACCTTGGTAAGGCCTCATCGGAGAAAAGTCGAAGGGTGAGTAAAAGGAGCCGGGCGACCCGCCGCAATCCGTTGTGGCTGCTTCCTTCCGGACCTGACCAGATTGGCGGACGCAAACGTCCACCCGACTCCCGGCGGGGCATATGGCGGCGGATCGGGGAAATCGCAAGCTATTCATCGATCATTTATTGCCGTTGGGCGACAATTTTGCCAATGTTGCGGGCATTCGAACTTAGGGGGTAATCATCATGCACAAGGTCACTTTCCATCTGCTTGCGTCAATCGCACTGGTCTCGGCCGCAGCGCCGCTTCCCGCCTTTGCCGACGACGTCAATTTCGGCGACGATTCGGGCCGCTTTTCCAAGGATGGCGAATGCGATGATATGCGCTTCGATGGTGCGGGAATGACCGACACCTTGCTGATCGACAGCGATATCCTGCACGATGCTACCGACTGCCGCGCCGCCTTCAATCAGGGCCGGCTGCATTATCTGGGCGGCCACCGCCACGGCACGCCAGCCGCCACTGCCACGACCGCCGCCAGCCACATCCAGTGGGGCGACGATTCGAGCAAGTATTCGAAGGACGGCGAGTGCGACGACAAGCGCTTCTCGGGGCCCGGCATGACCACTACGCCACTGCTCGATTCAGATATCCAGCACGACGCCACGGATTGCCGGTCGGCCTTTAATCAAGGCCGCTTGACATTGCGCCCCTGAGGTTAAACCCTACCTGAAGTTATCGGCGTAAGCTTGTAACTTCAGTCGTTTTACTGGTGTTTGCTGAACCCTTGCAGCAATACCATAGCGCTCCGCATAAGCCTCTGCTTCGGCGCAGGTCGCGAAATTCAGCACGACCTGCGTTTGGGTGTCGCCGGAGCCGGACCAACCCATCAGCGGATCGGCGTGTTGCGCTTCCGCCGGAGCGAACTCCAGGATCCACTGGTCAGTGAGCGCCTTGCCCGATTGCATGGCGTTTTTCGGGCGCTGATAGATGCGTGCTGTCATGGGCGCCCTACTGCTGTGTAACGGGCTTGAAATCAATCCCCCTGCCCAAAGCGTGGCAGCACTTACTTGCGGCTCGCCTCGAATGCATTCCTGGTCTTTAGGCTCGGCGTTTCAGTCCAGGGCTGATCAGGCCAGCGATGCTTGGGATAGCGCCCTTTCATATCACGCACGACATCGCGCCATGAGCCGCGCCAGAATGTGGGCAGATCGCGAGTCACCTGAATGGGTTTGCCCCCCGGCGAGGTCAGCTTGAGCAGCAGTGGCTGGGGCGGCGTGCCAAACGTGGGATGGCGATCCAGCCCGAACAGCGCCTGCACCCGCAATTCCACCGAAGGTCCCCCTTCATCGGCATAGTCGATGGCATGTTCGCTGCCGGCCGGGCTGGTAAAATGCGGCGGGGCGAGCTGGCCCAGCCGTTGCCGCTCGTTAAAGCTCAGCCGGCCAAGCAGGGCCTGATTCAACGCCTGGCTATCCAGCGCATCAAGGCGGCGAACCAGCATGGGCGCGAGCCAGAGCTCCAGATCGGCCAGCAGCGCTTCTTCTGACAGGGCAGCAATCCCGGCAAAGCGGGCGCGCTTCAGCAAGGTGAGATTGCCCGGCGCAAGCGGTAGCAAAGCCAGTCCGGACTCGCGCACTTTATCCATCAGAAACGCCGCGATCACTTCCGGCGAGGGTGCGGGATCGGGGCCCCGCGCGATAAGGATCCCGCCCAACCGCTGTTCGACCAGAGCCTCGACCCGGCGCTCGTCGGCGATCCAGCGCATGACCGGGCGCTTGTCGAGCCGGTGGCCCAGCCAGCGCAACACTTCCGCCTCGCTCAAGGCCATGGCCCCCGTGATTCGGGCGCCCTTGGCCTGCCCCTGCGCCTCGCCCACCGCCAGCCATTCGGCGCGGGCAAGCGGCGAGGCAGGATCGAGCACAAATCCTCTGCCCCCCGCCGCCAACCAAGCCTCGCCGCTCGCATCGCGGCGCTTTGCAACATTATCGGGGAAGGCTTCGGCGAGCAGGACGGGGAGCGGCGGCGCAGCGCTGGTACTAGCATTCACCGGCTGTTTCGCCCGCCGCGCCCAGCCCGCGGCCAGCTTGCGCGATGCTTCGGCGCGGGCCGAACGATCGCCCCGCCAGCGATCGAGCCGCTGCGCCAGATCCTCACCGCGACCGCCCAGGCCCCGATCCTGTAACAGCAGTGCAAGCTGGGCGGCATCCTGCGCCGCGCCGCGCTGTGCGGCATAGAGCAGCATATGCGCCAGTGGCGGATCCATCGGCAGCGCGGCCATGGCCCGGCCATGCGGCGTGATCCGCCCTACTTCGTCCAGTCCCGAAAGTGCCAACAGCTTGGCTCGCGCCGCGGCCAGCCCAGCGATCGGCGGTGGATCGATCCAGGCCATGGCCGCAGGCTCGCCCGCACCCCACTGCGCCAGGCTCAGCAGCAATGGCGCAAGGTCGCTGGTCAGCATTTCGGGCGGATCGAACCGGGGCCGCCCGGCATGTGCGGCTTCCTCCCACAGCCGATAGGCCGTGCCAGGGCCTTGCCGCGCGGCCCGGCCCGCGCGCTGGGTCGCCGCAGCCTGGCTGGCGCGGTGCGTGACCAGCCGGGTTACGCCTGCCGCCTTGTCGAACTCCGCCCGACGCGACAACCCGGCATCGACCACGACCGAAACTCCGTCCAGCGTCAGCGAGGTTTCAGCAATCGCCGTGGCCAGCACAATTCGCCGTCGCCCCTGCGGATCATGCCGGATTGCGGCGCGCTGGGCGGCGGGCTCGCACTGGCCGTGGAGCGTCAGGATCAGGGCCTGTGGCAGCTTCTCCGCCAGCCGCTCGCGTGTGTGTTCAATTTCGCCGACACCGGGCAGAAAGGCGAGCACGTCGCCCTCGCTCTCGCGCCAGGCAGTGAGCAGCGCCGAGGCCATTTGCTCGTCCAGCCTCAGCTCTGGCCGGGCACCCAGCCAGCGGATTGCCAGCGGATGGATCTTGCCCTCGCTTTCGATCACCGGCGCGTTCCCAAGCAGCCCCGCGAACCGCTCGCCGTCGATTGTCGCAGACATCACCACCAGCCGCAGGTCCTCGCGCAGCACCTGGCTGCATTCGATGGCGAGTGCGAGGCCAAGGTCGCTGTCGAGATGCCGTTCATGCGCCTCATCGAACAGCACCGCGCTGACCCCGGTCAGCTCTGGATCGCTCAGGATCGTGGCGATGAAAATAGCCTCGGTCATCACCAGCACCCGGGTTGCAGCGCTGCGCTTGCTATCAAGCCGAGTGAGATAGCCAATGGTCTGACCGGCCTGCTCGCCAAGCGCCTCGGCCATGCGTTCGGCAGCAGCGCGCGCGGCGACACGGCGGGGCGATAGCAAGATGATGCAGCCACTGCACCAGTTCTCGCGCAGCAGCGCGGGCGCAACTGCGGTTGTCTTGCCGGCCCCCGGCGGCGCAATCAACACTGCACTGGTCCGCTCGCTCAGCGCCGCCAGCAATGCCGGCAAGGCTGCCGCGATCGGCAAATCGGCAGATTTATCGGGTTCAATAATCACCTGCGCGGGCTTGGGTGCCATGCCACTAAAGTTCAAGGCCATTCTGTTGTTTCGCGGCGCAGAGCAGTTATGCTACCATGTATTGTCGATTGCTCAGGGGAGAACGGGGATGGTTTCCGCAAGCAGATTTGGCCTCGTTCTTGGCGCAGCGATGGCGACACTGTTGCTCACCGGATGCAACAAGTTGGGCGGCGACAAGCAAGACCCGCAGCAGAAGCTCGCTCTTACGGGACCGGTGTCCGGAGGCAGGACCTCCGATCCGGCAGCGATCTCACCCCTTGACCTGTAAGGCTGAAATTTCGGCAATGCCTTTTGAATTAGCCAGAGGAGATGACAAAATGATTGGATCGAACAACCGTAGTGTGATCGTAACACTTGCGATGCTGGGCCTAGTAGCGTGCTCGCACAGCAAATCCGAAAGTGACGCAAAGGGCAGCGCCACAGCAACTGCAGCCAGCAACGACCCGATTGCCAGCGCGATGACCGCCGCACCCGCTGCGGTAGCAGCCAAAGCATCGATCGTTGCAACCAACCCCGACGGCACGATGAAGACATTAAGGGCAGGTTCCAACGGCTTCACCTGCATGCCCGACAATCCCGTGACGCCCGGCCTTGATCCGATGTGCATGGACGCGAATGCCATGCAGTGGGCCACGGCGTGGATGAAACACCAGACGCCTCCAAAGGACACCGCCGGCTTCATGTACATGCTCGCTGGCGGCACCGACGCCAGCAACACTGACCCCTATGCCAAGGAACCGACCAAGGGCGGCGACTGGATCAAGACCGGGCCGCACGTGATGATCGTGGGTTCGGAAAAGTCGCTGCAAGGCTATCCGTCAGGCCCGGGCCCGGACACCGCCCAGCCCTATGTCATGTGGGCAGGAACGCCATATGCGCACTTGATGATTCCGGTAAGCTAGCGGCTTATACCTACCTGCGGTGATCCTGACCTATGAGGATTGGCATTCCCGTTTGCTGGCAAGGAAGAGCGGATGCGGCGATGTGGTTCATCGTTGCGACGCTCTGACGATGTCCAGCGGATGGGAATGCCAACCCTTTGGGCCTCTTCCGGCGGCCCTCGGACAGCGTCGCGACTTCGGGACGATGAACCACATCGCCCTGTCAGCCGCTCCTTGCCGAGAACCGCCGGAAGAGGTCCTCATAGGTCAGGATCACCGCAGGTAGGTATTAATACCGCCGCGACACGGCGAACTCCGCCGCCTCGGCCATTGCTGCCCGCGCCTCGCCTGCCGGGAAAGCGGCAATCGCGTCGATAGCGCGGCTGGCATAGTGGCGGGCGCGATCGCGGGTGGCGCTGACGGCGTCGTGCCGATTGATCAGCATCACCGCATGGGCGAGATCCTCGTCCTCAATGCGAAACCCTGCGATCGCGTCCTGCCAGAACTGGCGTTCCTGGGCGTTGCCGCGCGCATAGGCGAGGATTACCGGCAGGGTCATCTTGCCGTCGCGGAAATCGTCGCCTTTGCCCTTGCCCATTTCAGCGGCCTCGGAATCGTAATCAATGGCGTCGTCGACCAGCTGGAAGGCAATGCCGAGGTTGCGGCCATAGTCCTCCAGCGCCCGCTCTTCCGCCTCGCCGCGCTCGGAGACCACCGCGGCAATGCGGCAGGCAGCGGAAAACAACGCCGCCGTTTTGGCGCCGATGATCGCGAGATAGCGAGCCTCACTGGTTTCGATATGGCGCTGCGCGGTAAGCTGATCGACTTCGCCTTCGGCAATGACTGCCGAAGCATGGCTGAGGATTTTTAGCACCTTGAGACTGCCATCCTCAACCATCAGCTCGAAAGCGCGGCTGAACAGGAAATCGCCGACCAACACCGTAGCGGGATTGCCATAGACGATGTTGGCCGTCTCCTTGCCCCGGCGCAGATCGGAGCCATCGACCACATCGTCATGGAGCAGGGTCGCAGTGTGGATGAATTCGACCGCGGCGGCGAGCTTGTGGTGCCGCTCGCCATGATAGTCGCACAGCGCCGCACCGGCGATGGTCAACATTGGCCGCAGCCGCTTGCCGCCGCCGGAAATGAGATGTCCGGCCAGCGCCGGGATCAGCGGAATTTCGCTCTGCATCCGATCGAGAATGACGGCATTGACGCTGTTCATGCCCGGCGCGGTCAGGGCCAGCATGGGGGTCAGCGAAGGTTCGGACGCGCGGGCGCGCAAGGGGATAATGTCAGCGCTCATTGCCCGCGCATTGCGCGACAGGGCGCGGAAGGCAAGTGCAAAGCGGGCAACGGCGCTGCAACAATGGTCAATTGCCCATTGCCATGCTAGCGACGCGGCGATGAGCGAGACCAAACATGCCCCCGACCCTGTCCTTGCGGGCTACCGCGCGAGCATCGACAACATTGATGCCGCGCTGATTCACATGCTGGCGGAACGTTTCCGGATTACCAAGGCGGTGGGCGCTTACAAGGCGACACGCCAGCTGCCCGCGTCAGACCCGGCGCGCGAGGAAGCGCAGATCGCGCGGCTGCGCGCATTGGCCGAAGATGCTCATCTCGACCCCGATTTCGGCGAGAAGTTCCTGCGCTTCATTATCGACGAGGTGATCCGCCACCACGAGCAGGCGCGGGTTCAACCGTAGAGAATTTTTGAATTGGAAGCCGCGCGGAAATACAGGCCGCCCTTAACCAGGCAAGTCGCGAAGAGCGCCACGAGCATGCCGGCGATCATATCGACAAGGTAATGCGTGCCTTCGATCGGTGTCGCTACCAGCATCGCCACATTGATCGGGACCAGAATCCAGCGCAGCCGCCTGATCGGCCAGGCCGCGATCATGTAGAGGACGCCGGCTGCGGTGTGGAAACTTGGCGCGCAGACGAGGCCGCGCAGCGCGCCCAGATCGATGACCGACACCTGGTGACTGCGAAGCGCCGGTATCAGTTGTTCCTGGTAGAGCGCGCTGGTCGGCATGTAGGGGATCGGTCCGTGCCACAGGAAAGCCAGCGGTCCTGCGGCGGGAAACAGCGGAAACAGCAGCAAGGTGACCAGGGTCGCGAGCCAGAAAGTCAGAAGAAATTCGCGCGCCTCGATGGTCCGCTCGCTGCAGGCATAATAGGCCATGATGATGATTGGCGAGACATAGATCGCGGCATAGGCCACCATGCTGGCCAGCCGGAGAGAAGGATAACCGGAAATCGCGAGGTACCAGGCGATCCAGTCGAAATGCAGCAGCCGGTCCATATGTGCCAGCATCGGATCGGAAAATCCGGTGGATTCGGCGGCCGCCGGATAGCTTGCAATTACACCGAGAAAACAGATCGCCAGAAAGATCAGCATGTTTTCCGAAAAGTCACGGAGTCTGCGCTGCGCGAGCGATAGCGGCCTTCGCAGTATAATTCGCAATGCCAGCAAGACCAGCATGATGCCAAAAACCAGTTTGGCGCCCTGATTAGCCAGAGGAACGACCAAGCCGGTCCGTTCAAGCAGCGCAGCAACCACCAGGCCGCTTAAGGCAATAGCAGTTAGCAGCCACGCTGCTGGAACGCCGTTCACGTTGACAGGATTTTCCAGCAAAGTGCCGATGAAAATCTTCTTTGCCGTTATCTGGGTTACGCCCGGTTTTTTCATCGCTGATTTTTTTCTTTGGACCGAATAATGGACTGCCGCTTAACCGCGTCATTCAAGCTGGCAAGCAATTTCAGGATATACCTGCGCCAAAGCGGCGAATTTCAAGGTTCCAGTCGCCGCGCAGCCGGTCTGGATCGAATGATGTCTGCCTCAGATCGTGTCTGGCCCTGGCCGACAATAAATCGGCGATAGCTACTCCACCCTTGGCAGTTTTAGTTTGACCAGCAGTCCGCCCAGATCCTCGCTCTCGTCCAGTTCGACCGTGCCGCCATAGATCTCCGCAACGTCGCGGACGATGGCGAGGCCGAGGCCCGTGCCCGGCTTGCCTGTATCCAGCCGCGCGCCGCGATCGAAGATGCGGGTGCGTTCTTCCTCGGGAATGCCCATGCCGTCGTCTTCGATCCATATCTCGCACCAGCGGGGCGCAGAGCCTTGGTCCACCGAGACAAACACACTGCCGCCGCCATATTTCGCGGCGTTTTCGATCAGATTGCCAAGGATTTCGTCGAGGTCCTGCCGCTCAATGGCAACGTTCACGGTGCGATTGCCGTCGAGATCGAACCGCGTGTGCTCATGCAGTCGCGTGACCGCCCGGAGCACTGCCTCGACGCTCTCCCAGACATTGGCCCGCGACAGGCCAACCGCGCGTCGTCCAACTGCCCGGGCCCGGGCCAAGTGGTGGTCGACCTGGCGCCGCATCACTGCCGCCTCACGAATGACCGTGTCTGCGAGGTCCGGTGCCTTGGCGGTGGCGGCGTTCATTACTACGGTGAGCGGGGTTTTCAGCGCATGGGCAAGGTTGCCGGCATGAGTGCGGGCCTCCTCCGCCTGCCGCTCGGTATGTTCGAGAAGCGCGTTCAGTTCCTGCACCAGCGGCTGCACTTCGAGCGGCAAAGGTTCGGTGACTCGGTTGGTTCCTTTGGTCCGCATGTTCTTGATGGCGCGGCGCACCCGGCGCAACGGCCCGAGCCCATACCAGGTCTGGAGTGCGGCCATGACGAACAGGCCGAGCCCGAGAATAATAAAGCTGTAGGCGAGGATCGAACGGGTGCGGCTGATCTGGTTATCGAGCGTCTGACGGCTGGCCGCTACGGCAAATTGCCACTTGGTGTCGCTGCCCGGCAGGATAATCGAGCGCTCCATGATGCGCAGCGGCTCCTTGGCGCGTTGATTGCTGTCGTGGACGTGCGGCTGGCTATCAAAATGATCACCGCGCACTTCCAGATTGCCGTCCCACAACGAGCGCGAGGCGAAGTCTTCGTGCCCCTTGCCACGGATCAGCCAGTAAAGGCCGCTGTTTGGTTCAAGAAACCGCTGATCGCCCAGCGGGCGGTTGAAAAACACTTCACCATCCGGGCCAATTTCGGCCGACCCGACCATGCCGGTCAGCATATAGCCAAGCTGGTCGTCGAATTGGCGGGTGATCAGGCTGGTCAGGGTGCGATCGAGCGTGAAGCCACCGGCCAGCAGCAGGATCGTGATCCAGCCGGCCGCGATGAGCATGATTCTCGAGGATAACGAGCCGGTATGCCCGGGCGTGCCGGGCGCGAGCGAAGGTTCCTCTGCGACCGACTTCCCGGCAGCGGGATCCGCCTCAGCCGCGGCTGCCAGCGGCCGGATCGTCGAGGCTGTAGCCAAGGCCACGGATTGTGGTGATGACATCGGCGCCCAGCTTCTTTCTGATGCGCGTAACAAATACTTCGATTGTATTAGAATCGCGGTCAAAATCCTGGTCGTAAATATGTTCGATCAACTCAGTGCGGCTAACCACCTTGCCCTTGTGATGCAGCAGGTAGCTGAGCAATTTGTACTCCTGGGCGGTCAGCTTGACCGGCTCGCCGTCGAGTGTAACCCGGCCCGACCGGGTGTCCAGCCGCACATCGCCAGCGATAAGCTCGCTCGAAGTATTGCCCGAAGCGCGGCGGATCAGCGCGCGCAGGCGAGCGATAAGCTCTTCGGTCTGGAACGGCTTGGCAAGATAATCGTCAGCCCCGGCATCAAGCCCGGCGACTTTATCTGACCATGAATCGCGCGCAGTCAGTACCAGCACAGGGAACTTGCGCCCTTCGCGCCGCCACATGCCGAGCACGGTCAGGCCATCGATCTCAGGCAAGCCGAGATCCAGGACCACCGCATCATATTCCTCGGTGGAGCCCAGAAAGTGCCCGTCCTCGCCATCGACTGACAGATCAACTGCATAGCCGGTCTGCTCGAGTGTCGTTTTGAGTTGTTTGCCGAGGGTAGGTTCATCCTCGACGATCAGGATGCGCATCGCTTGAAATTCCCTTTGCTTTAGCGATTCACATGGGGGGAAAGCCGCTGAGCGTCAACACTCAGCGCTTTTGATCGAGGATAGCGCCCGAGCGCGCATCGACATCGACGAAGACCACACGGCCATCGTGGATGAATTTGAGGCGATAGGCCATGGCGGTGGGATCGTACTCAGGGCCGAGATATTCCATGCCTGGCATGGTCGGCAGCACCCGCTGTTCGATCTCGCGCAGCGACCGCACGTTACCCGCGCGCATTTCCTTACGCACCTGGGTCTGCTCGCCGCTCGCCTGGGCGAGAGTGGTGAGTGCAGGAATGGCAAGTAGCACCGGCAGGCACAACAGGGCAGTCAACTCTTTCATCATGCCGTGATGCCTAAGCAGAGTGCGTTGAACAAGGGGTGAATGCGCGATCCACCGCTTGTCAATCGCCCCCGCACACCGCTAGGGGCAGCCGCCATGGCCGCAGCACCGATCCTCTCCTGGGAAGACCTTGGCCTGATTCAGGGATCGGGATGGCTGTTCCAGAACCTTGACCTCCACATCGCCCCGCGTGACCGGCTGGCGCTGATCGGACGAAATGGCGCTGGCAAGACCACGCTGTTGCGGCTGATCGCGGGCGAAGTCGAGGCGGACCGCGGCAAGCGCTCGATCCAGCCGGGCACTCGGGTCGTCGTACTCGAACAGGATCCGTTTTTCACCGGCTATGCGACACTGCTCGATTTCGCGCTGGATGAGCCGGATGCCCCGCCGCGTCACGAAGTCGAAGCCATCGCCGATCAGCTCGGCATCGATCTTTCGCACGATGCGACCAGCGCCTCTGGCGGCGAGCGGCGGCGGGCCGCACTGTGCCGCGCGCTGGCGTCCGAGCCTGATCTACTTTTGCTCGACGAGCCAACCAACCACCTCGACCTTGCCGCGATCGACTGGCTTGAGGACTGGCTGTCACGCTACAAGGGCGCTTTCGTCGCGATCAGCCACGACCGCACCTTTCTGACCCGGCTGACCAAGGCGACGCTGTGGCTCGACCGGGGTTCGCTGCGCCGCAAGGAAGTCGGCTTCGGCGGCTATGAGGCCTGGGAAGACCAAGTCTATGCCGAGGAAGCCCGCGCCGGTGAAAAGCTCGATGCCAAGCTCAAGCTGGAAGCGCACTGGCTGGAGCGCGGCGTCACGGCACGGCGCAAGCGCAACCAGGGCCGCCTCGAAAAGCTCTGGGAAATGCG
>JBDSSP010000013.1:0-9738 GCA_039928735.1 Novosphingobium sp.
ATCGCGGCGCAAAGCCCAGCATGCTGATCGAAGCCGAGCTGTGGGATGATGCAGAGTGGCTGTGCGACCTGGTCCGAGCAACGGCAGATGCGCTGCCCGCGCCCAAACCGAAGAAACCGAAGCTGCCGAAAAAACTGGCGAACTAGCCCGCCAGCATCGACCCACCATCGACCTGCAATATCTGCCCGGTCGTGTAGCCGGCCTTCATCAGATAGAGATAGGCCTCGGCCACTTCATCCGGTTCACCGGTGCGCGGCAGCGGCTGGAAAGCGTAGCGCGTTTCCCAAGCCTTGCGCGTTGAATCGGATAGGGAGTGATAAATCTCAGTCGCCACCCCGCCTGGGAACACGGCGTTAACTCTCAAGGGGGCAAGTTCCTTGGCGAGGCCCAAGGTAAGATGCGCGAGCAAGCCAGCCATTGCTGTCGCCATCACTGAGCCCTTGGCCGGGCGCCAGGCGCTCATCCCGCCGGTGAAAGTGAGCGAACCGCCAGGGGTCAGGCGCGGTGCGCCGTGCTTGGCGAGAATTGCCGATCCCCACAGGCGCACGCGGAACAGATCCTCGGCCTTTTTCATGTCGAGTTCGGCGATAAGTCCGCGTCCGCCTTCGCCCCAGTCGCCAGCGGTTGAGACGATGTGGTCAAACATACCGGAACCGGCGAAATAGGCCGCAACTGCTGCCTCATCGGTAATGTCGAGCAAGGCAATTGCCGCGCCGCCAAGCCGCTGCGACGCCGCAGCCAGCTTGTCCGCGTTGGTCGAAGCGATGGTGATCTGCGCGTCCTCGGCCAAGGCTGCCTGCGCCACGGCATGGCCGATTCCCGATCCTCCGCCGACAACCAATATCTTCGCGCCTTGCAAACCCATTTGCGGCATCGGTGGATCCCCTCGGGTGTCTTTTGACTTGCGCCAATTCCTAAAGGCGAATTGCGGTTCACGCCAGTGGGCTAGTTGTGGCAGAGCAGCGCAAAGAGAGGACCAGGGTTAGCATGGCCACCGTCACAGTCACCCCGATCGCAGGAGCGCTTGGCGCGGAAATCGGCGGGATCGATCTCAGCCAGCCGTTGCCGGCAGAAGATATTGCCGCGATGCGCCGCGCATTGCTCGATCATCTGGTAATCTTCTTCCGCGACCAGCAATTGACCAGCGCGCAATACATGACCTTCGCCGAGGCCTTTGGTGAGCCGGTCGCCTATCCGCTGATCAAGGGCATCGATGGCTTTCCGTTCATCACCGAAATCGTCAAGCGCGAGCAGGACAAGACCAATTTTGGCGGCATCTGGCATTCTGATACTACCTACCTCGAGACGCCGCCGATGGGCTCGATGCTTTATGCGCTTGAGGTGCCACCGTGGGGCGGCGATACGATGTTTGCCAACCAGTATATGGCCTACGAGTCACTGTCCGAACCATTGCGCAGGTTCCTCGACGGGCTGACCGGGGTGAGCACTTCGATCAAGGCTGACGTCTCCAAAACCCGCGAGGACATGATCAGCAACGCCGGCCAAGTGCAGAATCACAACTTCTCCGCAGAACATCCCGCCGTGCGCACCCACCCCGAAACCGGCCGCAAGTGCCTCTATGTCAATGTTGCCCACACCTCGCACTTCAAGGGCATGACCGAAAAGGAAAGCGTGCCGATCTTGGGCTATCTTTTCGAGCATCAGGTGAAGCCTGAATTCACTTGCCGGTTTGCCTGGCGAAAGGGCAGTCTCGCCTTCTGGGACAACCGCGCGACGCAGCATAACCCGGTCAACGATTATCATGGCTATCGCCGGGTGATGCGGCGGATTACGCTGGCCGGTGAGCGTCCGGTCTGAACCGACGGAATACAACAAGGGAGAGATCGATGAGCTTGCTCGAAGCACATGCAGCCATGCAGGGCAAACTGGCGGTCGTAGTCGGCGGCGCGGCGGGGCACCTCGGCCGCGGGACGACGCTGGGGCTGGCCCGCGAGGGCGTCAAGCTTATCATCTGCGACAATGACCGCGAGGGGCTGGAGACGATCGTCGGCGAAGTGGCGGCGCTCGGCAGCACTGTGACGCCGAACTACGGCGATGTCATGGACCCGGCCTCGCTCGATGCTTTCTGGGATCAGGTCGAAATGCTGACCGATCGCATTGATGTTCTGGTCAATGTGCCCGGCGGAGTTGCCCGGATGATGTTCGAGGAAACCACCCGCCAGAACCACGCCGACAATATCCGTTACAACTATGGCTATCACATCGACAGCTGCCAGCGCGCCTTGCCCCTGCTCAAGCGGAGCGGAAAAGGCGGCTCGATCATAAACTTTACCACCATTGAAGCGCATCGCGGTGCGGCGACCTTTGCGGTATATGCCGGGGCCAAGGCGGCGCTGACCAACTTCAGCCGGGCACTGGCGGTGGAGCTTGGCCAGCACATGATCCGGGTAAACTGCCTCGCCAGCGACACCAGCCCGGCGCGCACTACCAACGCCGCGCTGGCACCCGAGGACTTTGAGCGCCTTGCCGCATGCGGGCCGGACGCCATGGCCGAAGCGATAAAGATCTACGTGCCGATGAAGCGCGCGCCCACGGTGGATGAAGTGATCGATGGGCTGGTTTTTCTGGCCAGCGACCTCTCGCGCACTGTCACCGGCACCACCCTGTTCGTCGATGGTGGCACCCAGGCCGCCTTCGGCTTCCTCGACTGGCCCGGCGGCGACAGCTTCATGCCCGCGCCGCTGGGGGGATCGCTGAAAATGATGTTTGGGTGAGGCGGCCGAATTGCATCCGCCGTGGTGGAAACTGGGCCACTTCGGCTTGACGGGAACAGTATGGGAACATAGCAAGTTTCAAATCGGGAGTTTTTATGCATTCCATTGAGTTTTGTGCTGGAGCGGGCGGACAGGCGTTGGGGCTTGAGCAGGCAGGATTCCATCACGATGCCTTGGTGGAAATCGAACCCGACTATGCCAGAACTCTCCGCCTGAACCGTCCGCTGTGGGATGTGCACACCGCCGATATGAATGGCTTCGATGGGCGGCCATACAAGGGCGTCGATCTGCTGGCGGGGGGGCTGCCTTGTCCTCCATTCTCGCTTGCGGGCAAGCAATTGGGCGAGCGCGACGAACGCAATCTGTTTCCAGCCGCGATCCGGCTGATCGATGAGATTCGGCCCAAAGCCGTGATGATCGAGAATGTGCGGGGATTTCTATCGGCGGTGTTCGAGGATTATCGCCGCCATTTGAAGGATCAGCTGAGGAAACTGGGCTATGAGGCGGACTGGCGGCTGCTCAACGCATCTGATTTCGGCGTTCCCCAACTCCGCCCGCGTGTGATTATTGTCGCCGTCAGGAAAGACCTGACTGAATCTTTCGAATGGCCGCTGGTGCAGCCTCACAATCCGCCAACAGTTGGCGAGACGCTCAGGGAATTGATGGCCGTGAATGGATGGGCGGGGACTGAGCGCTGGGTGAGACAAGCCAATGACATTGCCCCGACAATCGTCGGCGGTTCCAAAAAACACGGCGGCCCGGATTTAGGGCCGACTCGCGCGAGACAAGCCTGGGCATCGCTTGGTGTCGAAGGTCGCTCACTGGCAGAGGCTGCGCCGGAGCTGGATTTCTGCGGGATGCCGCGGCTGACTGTCAGAATGGTCGCCCGCTTGCAGGGTTTCCCCGACGACTGGCAGTTCTTCGGGCGCAAGACCTGCGCATATCGGCAAGTCGGCAACGCATTTCCGCCGCCGGTGGCAAGAGCTGTGGCGCAGAATTTGGGGGCAGCACTGTCAGTTCAGAAACATTTCCCTGTCCGGGCGGTGGCGTGAACCTGCTTTCCGGCTCGGGCTATCAACCCCTGCTACCGGACCACGTCGATCACGGCGACCTGTCGCATCTCGAAGCGAGCCTGCTGGCCGCTGTCGGGGGCACGGCACTCTTCGAGGAAAAACTGCGGTCGTTCTTCCGCTCGGCTATCGACGAAGTGATCGATACGGCGCGAACAGGACGCTTTTTTCTCGCTGATCTCGAAAAGACCGAGAAGACATATCTCGGCACCAAATTTGAAATCCTGCTGCGCGACTGGATGCAGGTGCCGCGCGGCGTGGTGCTCGACCTGATGATCGGCGGTCAGGAAGTCGATGTAAAATCGACGACGGGCGGCAAATCCGGCTGGATGATCCCGCCCGAAGCGATCGGCCAGCTGTGCATTCTGCTACGCGTGAATGAGGAGCGTTCGACCTGCGCTGTAGGATTGGCGCGCGCCCGGCCCGACTACCTCCGCACCGGCACCAATCGGGATGCCAAGACGAGTTTTTCCGCTGCTGGGACGAGCAATATTTGGTGGCTCGTACTTGATTTTGCTTACACGCCCAATTTTTGGACGTTGGTGGATAAAGAGCGTCGCGAACTGATCATGTCGCCACGTGGCGGTACGCAGCGGCTGGCGACTCTGTTTGAGACCTGTCTGGAAACGCCTGTCTCGAGAGTTCTGATCGCCAGTATCGCGGCCCAGGACGACTTCATGAAACGTATCCGCCGCAATGGCGGAGCGCGCGACATTCTGGCACCGAAATGGATAGCAATTCTCTATTCGGAAACCGACCGCGAGCTGATGCTCAGCCTCGGCCTGTCATTCGGAACGCGCGAATTTGTGTCCTTCCGGCCGAGGAACGATGCGGAGGTTGAGCTATTGCGGCAAGCTGGCCACATCGACTAGACTCAGAATTTCTCAGATAATTTCGCGCAAAGCTTCCTGACTCACCCCCGCCCGCGATAGCCCGCCACACCCTGCTCCGGCACCCACAGCCCCTCAGGTGCTGGGCCGCTTTGCCAGAACACATCGATTGGTATGCCGCCGCGGGGATACCAGTAGCCGCCGATGCGGAGCCATCTGGGGCTCATCTCGTCAAACAGGCGCTGGCCGATGCCCACCGTCACGTCCTCGTGAAAGCCCGCGTGGTTGCGAAAGCTGCCGAGAAACAGCTTGAGGCTTTTCGATTCAACAATTGTTTTGCCCGGCGCATAGTCGATCACAAGGTGGGCGAAATCAGGCTGGCCGGTGACCGGGCATAGCGAAGTAAATTCCGGCGCGGCGAACCGCACCAGAAACAGGCTGGTGCCCCTCGGATTGGGTACATAGTCGAGTACCGCCTCTTGCGGCGAGGCGGGCAGCGTGCTTTGGCGACCCAGGTGATGGAGCGTCAGATTGTCAGGGGGCAAATTGTCTGGGGGCAAATTGTCTGGGGGCAGTGTGTCGTTCATGCCACAACCCTAGCCCCGATCGGACAAGGCACACAAGTAACCGTATGGCGCTGACGGGGTTCACACGCTATTCAGCCAGAATTGCCAATCGGCAGATCGGTTACAGATGATACGGTACGGGAAAAGTGCAAAAAACAGGGCGGCTGTCTGGCTGACGGGGGCGCTTGTCCTGGCAGCGGGCGGCCCCGCGCAGGCTGCGGCCCAAGCGCAGGATGCCTTGCCTTCGGTCAGTGACTATCGCTTGCCCAGCCCACCGGCATCGCCTCGCCCGCGCGCGCAAGGACCGGTCGATGCTGACACCCCGGTAGTGATTGCGCCGCCAACCCCTGGTGAAACAACAGAGCCTGGCGCAGCGGCAGCTACGGCAAGCAGCGCAGGGCCAAGAGCCAGACCGTCGCAGGCCGCCGGCGCAGCGGCGGCGCCCCCTGGCCCAGCCCCGGCTTCGTCCAGCACGATCCCGGCACAGGCTGCAAAGCCAGCCGGTTCGAGGACCGCTTCATCTGCGGCCCCGGCCGCCGCCGCGCCAAGCTTCTCCGTCCCCGCCATTCCCGCGCCAGCATCGTCTGCCATGCCACTGCCGGATGCTTCCGCCGCGCCATTTGAATGGCATGTTCACTCCGCCGCCGATGACGCTGCCACCCGATCAGGCTCAGGCTGGATCTGGCTGGTTGCAGCCGCATTCCTGCTTGGCGCAGCAGTCATGCTGCTGGTTCAGCAAATCTTGCGCCGAAGACGAGCCGAAGCCGCGAGCGCCGAACATTGGGACTACCCCGCCGAAGTCGCCGCGCCACCAGCAACTCTCAAGCCGGTTGCGCCGCATGCCATGGAATCGAACGATCCACGCCAGATCGAAGCACCCGCAGTGCCTGCCGTTTCTGGTGAAACCCAGCCAGTCGCACAACCTGCGCTGGACTTGCTTTCGATCATGGCCGAGCCGGAGAATGCTGTACCGGCGCTCGATGACGACTCTAATGCCCGGCCTACCGCATTGCCCGCTGCGCCGGGCGAACTCCTGACCCTGGAGCTGTCAGCGCGGCGCCTGAGCGCAACCTTGATGAACACCGTTCTCAATTACGAATTGACCGTCAGCAACACCGGGCCTGATGCCGTCAACGCGATCGTCATCGGCGGCGACATGATCGCAGCCCATGCATCGCTGCCGAGCCGCGCGCAGCTCGAACTGGGTGGAAACTCCATCGCGCCGCTGCATACCATTGCCGCGCTAGAGCCCGGTGAAAGCCTTGTATTGAAAGGTGAATTTAAACTGCCCCTAACCGCGATTACGCCCATTCGCAACGGCAATGCCGCGCTGTTCATTCCGCTCGCGCGCTTTCGCCTTGAGGCGATGGGCAAGTTTGGCCTGCCATTTTCCATCTCACGGACTTTCGTCGTTGGCGAAGACCAGGATCGGCCGGGGGCGGCGCTCAAGCCCTTCCGGCTTGACCTCGGCCCTCGGCTTTACTCACATATCGGCCAGCGCGAACTCGCGCTCAGTGCATAAACAACCACAAGGAGCATAGCATGGACAGTCTCGTTTCGACCGAATGGTTGGCAGGTGAAATGGGTGCGACTGATCTGCGGATCGTCGATGCCTCCTGGCATTTGCCAGATGCCCAGCGCGATGCTGCAGCGGAATATACCGCTGGCCATATTCCGGGCGCAGTCTTCATGAAGCTTGGCGAGCTTGTCGACAGCAGCTCCGCTTTCGACAACACCCTGCCCGGCGCCGAGAAGTTCGCCAGCCGCATGCAAAGCCTGGGACTTGGCGATGGCAGCCGCGTGGTCGTCTATGACGACAGCGCCGTGAAAAGTGCGGCGCGTGGCTGGTTCATGCTCAAGCTGTTCGGGATGCACGATGTCGCGATACTCGATGGCGGCCTCGCCAAGTGGAAGGCCGAGGGTCGCCCGCTGGCCGAGGGCAAGGAAACATTGCGCCATCGCCATTTCACTGCCTGGTCGGATGACAAGCTATTGCGCAGCAAGGCGGACATGCTGGCCAATCTGACTACGCTGGCCGAGCAAGTTGTCGATGCCCGGGGAGCCGGTCGCTTTGCCGGCACCGACCCCGAACCGCGCGCCGACATCGCCCCGGGCCACATCCCCGGAGCGCGCAATCTGCCATACGGCCAGCTTTTCAACGCCGATGGCACATGGAAGGACAAGGACGGGATCGAGGCTGCCTTCGCCACTGCCGGGATTGATCTCGGCAAACCGGTCGTCACCACGTGCGGCAGCGGTGTCACCGCCTCCGTCCTCGCCTTCGGCATGCATCTGCTGGGCAAGCAGGATGTCCCACTCTACGACGGCAGCTGGGCCGAATGGGGCAGCGATCCTGCAACGCCCAAAGCGACGGGCGCGAACTGAACCTTATCAGGCAGGCATTGCCCTAAGAGCCACCTCGGCGCTATGCGACGGTCATGACCAAAGCTCCGTCTGACAAGATTGCCCCCGCAACCCGGCTCGTCACCGGCGGCCGGCGCAAGGAATGGACCGGAGCGGTGGTCAACCCGCCGGTCTGGCGCGCCAGTACCATTCTCTATGACAACACCGCCGCGCTGGCCGAAGGTCCCAAGACCAATGCGGATGGCAAATTCTTCTATGGCCGCAGGGGCGCGCCGACGCAGTGGGCATTGGCCGAAGCACTGACTGAGCTCGAACCGGGTGCGGCGGGGACCATGCTTTATCCTTCCGGAGTGGCCGCGATCGCCGGCGCATTGCTCGCCGTGCTGCGGCCGGGCGAAGTGCTGCTGATGACCGACAACGCCTATGATCCGAGCCGGTCACTGGCCAAGGGCTTGCTGCGCGAGTTCGGCATCGAAACCCGGTTCTTCGATCCGCTCGATGTTAGCGCCTTCGAAGCAGCGATCTGCCCACGCAGCCGGGCGGTATTGCTTGAAGCACCGGGCAGCCTGACCATGGAAATGTCGGATGTGCCCTCCCTGGCCGCCATGGCCCGCAGGTGCGACCTGATCTCGATCTTCGACAACACCTGGGCCAGCCCACTGGGCTTTCCGGCGCTGGCGCGTGGCTGCGACATCTCGGTGATGAGCCTGACCAAGCACGTTGGCGGGCACAGCGACCTGATGATGGGCAGCGCTGCGGCTGGGCCGGAGATTTACGCCAAGCTGCGCCGCACCGCCCAGATGCTGGGCCAGGTGGTTTCGCCCGACGATGCGGCGCTGGCCCTGCGCGGGCTGCGCACGCTGGGCCTGCGGCTGGAACGCGGCGCGGCGAGCGCCTTGGCCATTGCTCATTGGCTGCAAGGGCGGCCCGAAGTCGCATCGGTGCTGTGCCCGCTGCTGCCCGGCGCGCCTGGCCATGAAACTTGGGCCCGCGACTTCACTGGCGGTTGCGGCCTGTTCAGCTTTATTTTCAAGGGCGGCGGTGCTGCGTCGCGCGCCCGCTTCATCGATGCGCTGAGCCTGTTCGGCATCGGCTATAGCTGGGGCGGTTACGAGAGCCTGGTGGTTCCAGTCGATCCTGCCCCGTATCGCAGTGCCATGCCTTGGCCGCCCGCCGGAATGGACCCGGGCGACAAATTCGGCGTGCGGCTTTCAGTTGGACTTGAGGATCCAGCCGACCTGATCGCCGACCTCGAACAGGCCCTTGCGGCCATGGCCGTATCTTGACCCTGCAAGCGCACCTCCCGGCACTATTGCAGCAACTCGACGATATCGGGTTCGACTACGGGCATACGCGGATATCGCTGTTCCGGGGCATTGTGGTTCTGGCGGTGGTCGTTCTGGTATTCATTACCGGACATGTCGTCAACGGTGTGGTCAACCGCATGCTGCGCCGCCTTACCCGGCTCGATCCCACTGAACGGCTACTTGGTCAGAAGCTGGCAGGATCAATGGTTTGGCTGATCTGCATCCTGATCGGAGCCGATATCGTCGGTATCGATCTGACCGCCTTTGCCGTGTTTTCCGGCGCTTTCGGCCTCGCCATCGGCTTTGGCCTGCAGAAGACATTTGGCAATCTGCTCGCTGGCATCATCCTGCTGATGGACCGCTCGATCAAGCCGGGCGACGTTATCGCGGTGGGCGGCAGCAGCGGCACTGTCGGAGAGGTCAAGCGGATCGGCGTGCGCGCAGTCTCGGTGATCACGCGGGACAAGATCGAATACCTGATTCCCAATGAGACCCTGATGACCAGCCAG
Source organism: Novosphingobium sp. (assembly GCA_039928735.1). GTDB lineage: Bacteria > Pseudomonadota > Alphaproteobacteria > Sphingomonadales > Sphingomonadaceae > Novosphingobium. Next base: position 9,382 of record JBDSSP010000013.1, read on the forward strand.
GTTGAAAACTGGTCCTATTCATCGCGCGAAGTGCGGATCAAGGTGCCAGTCAGCCTGGCGGATGGCAGCGATATCGATCAGGCCGAACAGCTTATCTTACAGGCCGCGCGCGACACACCGCGGGTGCTTGCCAAGCCCAGGCCGGACGTCTGGCTGAGAGGCTTCGGTGCCAATGCAATCGAGTTCGAGATCCAGCTATGGATCATTGATCCTGAGAACGGCATCGGCAACTTGCGATCGGACCTATTGAAGCGCCTGTATCGCCTGTTCCGCGATAACGGCATCGCGCTGCCCGGCTCGCAGCATGATATTCATGTCAAGGAATGGCCCGCCGCGCCTGCGGCAGGCGAGATGCCC
>JBDSSP010000014.1:0-4338 GCA_039928735.1 Novosphingobium sp.
GCGATCCGCCGCCCGATGCTGGCGGGCTCTTTACGCCGCATCCGGAGGGCTACGCCTCTGCGGCGGACTTGGTTACAGGCCTGCGCAAATTGCACGATTTCGAGATTTCGGTCGCCGCCTACCCGGAAGTCCATCCCGAAGCCGCGAGTGCTTCTGCGGATCTCGACAACCTCAAGCGCAAGCTTGATGCCGGGGCCACCCGCGCCATCACCCAGTTCTTCTATTCGACCGACGCCTGGTTCCGCTTCCTCGACAAGGCGCTCGCCGCCGGGATCACTGCGCCGATCGTGCCGGGGATCATGCCGGTGACCAGTTTCGCCGCGATCCGCCGGATGTCGGCGAACACCACGATCCCCGCGTGGATGAAACATATGTTCGATGGTCTCGATGATCGCCCCGGCCCGCGAGCGCTGGTCGCCGCGACGGTCGCCGCCGAATTCTGCCGCAGCCTGTATGACGGCGGCGCGCGCGATTTTCACTTCTATACGCTCAACCGCGCCGACCAGGCCTATGCGGTGTGCCATCTGCTGGGATTGAGGCCGAAATCATGACTGCACGCGAAACCTTGCTGGCCGAGGCGGCCAAGCGGATTCTGATCACCGACGGGGCCTTCGGCACCGAGATCCAGAACTTCAAGCTGGCCGAGGCGGACTATGCCGGCTCGCTTGGGCTGGCCAAGGACCAGAAGGGCAACAATGACATTCTGGCTCTGACCAAGCCCGAAGTGCCAGAGTCGATCCACCGGGCCTATTTCGAGGCCGGGGCGGACATTGCCGAGACCAACACATTTTCCGCCAACCGCATCAGCCAGGCGGACTATGCGGCGGAACACCTGGTGCGCGAGATCAATCTGGCCTCGGCACAGCTCGCGCGACGGGTGGCGGATGAATATCAGGCGCGGGACGGGAAGCCCCGCTTCGTCGCCGGTGCCGTCGGCCCGACCAACAAGACACTGTCGCTTTCGCCCGATGTCAACGATCCCGGCTACCGCGAGATTGACTGGGACACGCTGGTCGATGTCTATCAGGAACAGGCCGCCGCGCTGATCGAAGGCGGGGCGGACTTCATCCTGATCGAGACGGTGTTCGATACGCTCAACGCCAAGGCCGGGATCATGGCGGTCAAGCGGCTGGAGGCGGAACTCGGCCGTGAAGTGCCGATCATGTTGTCGATGACGCTGACCGACTTGTCGGGGCGCAACCTGTCGGGTCACACCGTTGAGGCCTTCTGGCACGCGGTGCGGCATGCCAAGCCGATCACCATCGGGCTCAATTGCAGCTTCGGCGCGACCCAGCTGCGCCCGCATGTCAAAGTGCTCAGCGAGATCGCCGAGACGCTGATCATGGTCTATCCAAACGCCGGGCTGCCCAATGAACTGGGCGCCTATGACGAAATGCCAGAGACCACCGCAGGGCTGGTGCGCGAATGGGCAGAACACCGCCAGGTCAACATTCTCGGTGGCTGCTGCGGCTCGACCCCGGCGCATATCGCGGCGATGGCTGAGGCGGTGGCGGGATTGTCGCCGCGCAAGCTGCCGGTGCTTGAGCCGGTGACGCGGCTGGCCGGGCTTGAACCATTTGTGATGGCGGCCTAGCTCCCCTCCCGCTTGCGGGAGGGGCTGGGGGAGGGCCTGTTGGGGCCACCCTGCTCCAGAAATAACAGGCCCTCCCCCGACCCCTCCCGCAAGCGGGAGGGAGGAGTAAATGATGAACCAAGTATCCCCCTCCGCAACCGGTGCCCGCTTCGTCAACATCGGCGAACGCACCAATGTCACCGGCTCTGCCGCTTTCAAGAAGCTGATCCTTGCGGACGACTATGCCAAGGCCGTCGAAGTCGCGCGCCAGCAGGTTGAGAACGGGGCGCAAGTGATCGATATCAACATGGACGAGGGGCTGCTTGATGCGGTCCACGCCATGACCACCTTCCTCAAGCTGATCGCCGCCGAACCGGACATCGCGCGGGTGCCGGTGATGATTGACAGCTCCAAGTGGAATGTGATCGAAGCGGGGCTGAAATGCGTCTCCGGCAAGCCGATTGTCAATTCGATCTCGATGAAGGAAGGCGAAGAGGCTTTCCTCGCGCATGCTCGCAAATGCATGCTCTATGGCGCGGCAGTGGTGGTCATGGCCTTCGATGAAAAGGGCCAGGCGGATACCAAAACGCGCAAGGTTGAAATCTGCGAGCGCGCTTACAAGCTGCTCACCGGCATCGGCTTTTCGCCCGAAGACATCATCTTCGATGCCAACGTGTTCGCGGTGGCGACAGGCATCGAGGAGCACAACAATTACGGCGTCGATTTCATCGAGGCGGTGAAGGAAATCCGCGCACGGTGCCCGCATGTCCATTTCTCGGGCGGCCTCTCGAACCTGTCATTCTCGTTCCGCGGCAACGAGCCGGTGCGCCGGGCGATGCATTCGATTTTTCTTTACCATGCGATTCCGGCAGGGCTGGACATGGCCATCGTCAATGCCGGGCAGCTCGACGTCTATGACCAGATCGACCCGGAGCTGCGCGAGGCTTGCGAGGATGTCATTCTCAACCGCCCGGCGCGGTCTGCCGATGAGACCCCGACCGAGCGCCTCGTCACGCTGGCCGAAAGATTCCGCGGCACTGACGTGGCGCAGGAAAAGGCCGCCGAGGAATGGCGCGGCTGGGATGTGGCGAAGCGGCTGGAACATGCGCTGGTGCGCGGCATCGACATGTATGTCGTCGAAGATACCGAGGAGTGCCGCCTTGCTTTCGCCCGGCCTATCGAGGTCATCGAAGGCCCGTTGATGGATGGGATGAACGTGGTCGGCGACCTGTTCGGCAGCGGCAAGATGTTCCTGCCGCAAGTGGTCAAATCGGCGCGGGTAATGAAGAAGGCAGTCGCGCACCTTATTCCATTCATCGAAGCCGCGAAAGAGCCCGGCGCCAAGGCCAAAGGCCGCATCATCATGGCCACAGTCAAGGGCGATGTGCACGATATCGGCAAGAACATCGTCGGCGTCGTGCTCCAGTGCAATGGCTATGAAGTGCTCGACATGGGCGTCATGGTGCCGTGGCCCGCCATTCTCGAACTGGCGAAGACGGAAGATATCGACATGATCGGCCTGTCGGGCCTGATCACGCCGTCGCTCGACGAAATGGTCACGGTCGCCGAGGAAATGCAGCGCGCGGGCTTCACCATTCCGCTGCTGATCGGCGGGGCGACGACCAGCAAGGTTCACACTGCGCTGCGCATCGATCCGGCCTATGATGGCCCGGTGATCCATGTGCTCGACGCCAGCCGCGCGGTCGGCGTTGCCTCGCAATTGCTGTCCGATACGCAAGCCGAGCCGTTCATCAAGGCCACGGCTGACGAATACGAACATGTCCGCAATGTGCGCGCCGGCAAGGGCCAGAGCGCACTTCTCAGCCTGGAAGACGCTCGCGCCAATGGCTTTGTGGCCGATATGAGTGACATGCCCGGGCCGCCCGAGCAGCCCGGCCTGCATGTGTTCGATAGCTGGGATCTCGCTGATTTGCGGGCTTGCATCGACTGGACCCCGTTCTTTCGCGCCTGGGAACTGGCAGGCAATTTTCCGGCGATCCTCAAGGACGATATCGTCGGCGAAAGCGCGCGCGGCCTTTATGACGATGCGCAGGAAATGCTCGACAGGATTGTGGCTGAGAACTGGCTGACCGCGAAAGGCGTGGCTGGCTTCTGGCCGTGCGCTCGTCATGGCGACGACATTGAAATCTACCTGACCGAGGAAGAACGCCATGTCCGCGTTCCCTTCCTGCGCCAGCAAGTGAAGAAAAGCCGCGACCGCGCAAATTATTGCCTCGCCGATTTCATCAGCCACGATGGTGACTGGATCGGCGGGTTCGCGGTCAGCATCCACGGCATCGAGCCGCATCTCGCCCGCTTTCAGGCGGCGCACGACGACTACAACGATATCCAGCTCAAGGCTCTGGCCGATCGCCTGGCCGAAGCCTTCGCCGAGCGCCTCCACCAGCATGTCCGCACCACGTTGTGGGGCTATGCACCCGGCGAGCAGCTGACCAACGAGGCGCTGATCAAGGAGCAATATCGCGGTATCCGACCCGCGCCGGGATATCCCGCCTGCCCCGATCACAGCCTCAAGCCGATCCTGTTCGAGCTGCTGAATGCCAGCCAGAATGCCGGGATCACTCTCACCGAGAGCCAGGCCATGCTGCCCACCGCTGCGGTTTCGGGCTTCTATTTCGCGCACCCGCAGGCCGAGTATTTCGGCGTTGCCCGGATCGGCCGCGACCAGCTTGAGGACTATGCGCAGCGCCGCGGGGTCGATCTGGCCGTGGCGGAGCGCTGGCTGCGGCCCAATCTCGATTGAG
>JBDSSP010000015.1:0-16899 GCA_039928735.1 Novosphingobium sp.
CGCTATCTCGGCACCAATCTCTATGGCGTCTATAACTGCTGCTTCGCCTTCATTCCCAATATGGTTGAGGCCAAGAAAGGTCGGATCGTCACCATCGTTTCGGATTCGGGCCGGATCGGCGAGCCAAAGCTTGCAGTCTATGCCTCGGCCAAAGCTGGCGCTCAGGGATTCGTCAAATCGATCGCCAAGGAATTGGGGCGTTACGGGGTGACCTCGAATGCCGTCTCGCTATCGTCCCTTATGCCGGACATGCCTGAAGAGAAGCTCGCCGAAGTGATGGCTTCGGACCACGCCAAGGCCCAGCTCGCGCGCTACACCGTCCGCCGCTATGGCAAGAGCGCTGATGTCGCCGCGCTGGTGACCTTTCTGTGTTCGGATGCAGCGAGCTGGATCACCGGGCAGACCTATCCGCTAAACGGCGGCTACGCGCCTTCGATGTGATCCGCATGATTTGAGTTGACGAATCCAGTGCGCCTTGAAACGCTGCTGGCCTGACGAATTTGGAGATTTCAATGCCGAGTCCGCAATTTCATTCTCCAGACACAGTCGAGCAAGCCAGCGCCCTGCTCGCGGCAAATCCCTCGGCAAGGGTGCTGGCGGGCGGCACCGATCTGATCGTCCAGCTCCGCTCGCGCCGTATCGCCCCCAGCGCGATTATCGACATCAAGCGCATCGCCGGGATGTGCGGCATCCGCGCGGCAAATGGCGGTTTTGCCATCGGCGCGGCGACGCCCTGCACGGCGCTGAAAGACGACAAGGCGCTGGTAGCGGCATGGCCCGGCGTGGTCGAGGCGGCCAACCTGATCGGCTCCGTGCAGGTGCGCAACCGCGCGACCATGGCGGGTAACCTTTGCAATGCGTCTCCGGCGGCAGATTCTGTTCCGGCGCTGGTGGCGGCAGGCGCGACTGTGCTGATCGCGGGGCCCGCAGGCCAGCGCGAAGTCGCGGTCGAAGCGGTGACCAGTGGACCGGGAAAGAACACGCTCGCTCCGGGCGAATTCGTCGTCGAAATCCGGCTGCCAGCCCGGCCCAAAGGGGGAGGGGACGCCTATCTGCGTTCCATCCCGCGGACTGAAATGGATATTGCCGTAGTCGGCGCAGCCGCGGCCCTGGTGCTCGATGCCAACGACATCTGCACTTCGGCACGGATCGCGATTGGGGCAGTGGCCCCGACGGTCTTGTTGGTCGAAGCTGCCGGAGCAGCGCTGGTGGGCAGCAAGCTGGACGAGGCTGCACTCGAAAAGATGGCCGAGGCCGTCCGCGCGGCGGCCAAGCCGATTGCCGACAAGCGCGGCACGGTGGAATACCGAATTGCCATGGCCGGAGTGCTGTCCCGGCGGGTAGTCGAAATTGCCCGGCAACGGGCGGAGAACGTGTGATGAGCAAGATTATGGTTTCCGCGCAGGTCAACGGCGACACGCAGCAATTCCTGTGCGATCCGGGCGCGAGTCTGCTCGATGCCCTTCGCGACGAACTGGGCCTGACCGGCTCGAAGGAAGGCTGCGGTTCGGGCGATTGTGGAGCCTGCACGGTGGTGTTCGATGGCCAGATGGTCTGCTCCTGCCTGGTGCTCGCCGCCGAGGCCGAGGGTCGCACAATCGCCACTATCGAAGGCGTCGCCGAAGGGAGCGAACTGCATCCGGTGCAGCGCAAATTCCTCGAAAAAGGCGCGCTGCAGTGCGGTTTTTGTACTCCTGGCTTTATCGTCGCATCCAAGGCACTGCTCGACCATAATCCCGATCCCAGCGAAAGCGAAGTGCGGTATTGGCTGGCGGGCAACCTCTGCCGTTGCACTGGATATGACAAGATCGTGCGCGCCGTGCTCGATGCGGCCGCAGAACTCAGGCAGGAAAGGGTTTCAGCATGAACGCTCCGCAGGACAAGGCCTCCTTCAAGCCCTATCGCCTCGTTGGCACTCGCCCGGTCCGGCCGGACGGGGTCGAGAAGGTCACCGGCAAGGCTATCTACGGCACTGACCATGTCGCGGCCGGAATGCTGCACGGTGCCATTCTGCGCAGCCCGCATCCGCATGCCCGCATTCGCTCGATCGACACCAAAAAGGCCGAGGCGCTGACCGGCGTCAAGGCAGTGGTGACAGGTGCGGATTTCCCGAACCTGGCCTCACTGGAAATCGCTCTGGGCGAATCCTCGGGCAATATCAAAACTATATCCCGCAACTGCATGGCGCATGACAAAGTGCTTTATGAAGGCCACGCGCTGGCGGCAGTCGCGGCAACAAGCTCGGTGATCGCCGAGGAAGCTTTGGCATTGATCGAAGTCGATTACGAAGTCCTGCCGCATGTGCTGACGGTCGAGCAAGCACTCGCGCCCGGCGCGCCGGTGCTGCACGACGACATGTTCACCAAGGGGCTGGATCAAACGCCCACCACGCCAAGCAATGCGGCGCTCAAGTTCACGATGGGGCGCGGCGATCCCGATGCGGCGATTGCTGCGGCGCATACCGTGGTTTCCGGCAAATTCTCGGCGTTGGCCGTGCACCAGGGCTATATCGAGCCCCATGCCTGCGTCGCCAGCTACAATGCCGACGGGCAGGTGCAGGTCTGGGCGTCAAGCCAGGGTGCATTCATGATCCGCACGTTGTGTGCCTCGATCCTTGGGTTAAGCCAGGCCGATATCCGCGTCACGCCGCTGGAAATCGGCGGCGGCTTCGGCGGCAAGACCAAGGTCTATCTCGAACCGGTCGCCATCTTGCTATCGCGCAAGTCTGGCAGGCCGGTGCGGCTGGCGATGAGCCGCGCGGATGTGTTTCGCGCTTCGGGTCCTGCCCCAGGCGTGGTTGCCGACCTAACCGTCGGCGCCGATGCCGATGGCACGATCACCGGCGTAGTCATGGAATTCAAGATGCTGAGCGGAGCCAATCCCGGCAATGACACGCATTCGGGCGCGATGAGCGCGCTGGCCCATTACAACGTCGCCAATTGCCGGGTGACGGGCTGGGACGTGCTGTGCAATTCCGCCGCCACCGCCGCTTACCGCGCGCCCGGCGCGCCGCAAACGATCTTCCCGGTCGAATGCTGCATCGATGAGCTGGCGCAGAAGTTGGGCATCGACCCCATCGACATACGGCTCAAGAATGCCGCCCGGCCCGGCGATATCGGCATCATGGGCGTGCCGGCGGGCGAGATCGGCTATGTCGAATGCCTCGAAGCGGCCAAGGCCCATCCGCACTATTCCGCGCCGCTCGGTCCCAATCAGGGGCGCGGCATCGCCGGCGGCACTTGGGGCAATTATGGCGGCCCGTCCACGGCCACGGTCAACCTGTCCGAAGATGGCTCGGTGCTGGTAACCACAGGCAGCCCGGATATCGGCGGAAGCCGTGCCTCGATGGCGATCATGGCGGCGGAAACGCTCGAGATTGATTATGACAAAGTCCGCGTAACAATCGCGGATACCTCGTCGATCGGCTATTCGATGCTGACCGGCGGAAGCCGCACGACCTTTGCGACGGGCAAGGCCGTGATCCAGGCATGCGAAGAAGTGATCGCCACCTTGCGCGCGCGCGCCGCCGGCATGTGGAATGTCGATGTCAGCCAGACCGAATGGCGCGGCGGCGCGGTTCATTGCCTGTCCGGCGACAAGGCCGGGGCTGAACTGACCATGGGCGCGATTTCGGCCAAGGCGGGCTTTTCCGGCGGTCCGATTGCTGCCGAGGTTGCGCTCAACGCACAGGGCTACCTGCCGGGCTTTGGCGTCCACATCTGCGATACCGAAGTTGATCCCGAAACAGGCCATGTCAGCGTCATCCGCTATACTGCGGTGCAAGATGTCGGCACTGCGATTCACCCGGACTATGTTGAAGGCCAGATGCAGGGCGGCGCGGCGCAGGGCATCGGTTGGGCGCTCAACGAAGGCTATGTCTTTGACAAGGCCGGCCGCGTCGATAACCCCGGCTTCCTCGATTACCGCATGCCGGTCTGTTCGGACTTGCCGATGATCGACACGGTGATGGTGGAAAAGCCGAATCCAGCTCATCCATTCGGTGTAAAGGGCGCGGGCGAAGTGCCGATCGTGCCGCCGCTCGGGGCTGTTGCCAATGCCGTTAGCCGGGCGATCGGTCTGCGCCTGTACGATCTGCCGCTTACGCCCGACCGGGTCTATGCGGTGATGCAGAGCAGGCAGTAAGAACTTGGCCCTGGTGCAGCCGCTTGCGCCCTTCGCCGGACAGTTTTTCGGCGGGGCGGAGGTGCTGGACGTCGCGGCGAGCAACCTGTTCGCAATGGTCGATGCTCTGGACAAGCTTGGCCCCGGTTTTGGCGAGGATGCTGTTTTGCGCGCGGCCTTCGCGGTCGATGGCGTGATGCAGACCGATTGGTCTGCGCCGCTTTCTCCAGACGCGCAGGTCATGTTGTTTCCGCGCGTGGCAGGAGGATTATCCCGTGGGTGACACACTGCCTTTTAGGAAGCTATCTCCCTTTGGCGTCGAATTGACCTGCGATCTGGCTGCGCCGCTCAGCGAGGGGCAGCAGGACCACTTCCGCGACCTGTTCAAACGCCACAGTCTGATCCTTGCTCGCGGACAGACGCTGTCGATGCAGCGCCAACGCGAGATCTGCGGCCTGCTTGGGCCGATTCTCGATCGTCCGGGTGAAACTGGATATATGACCAACGAGGGCGGGGGACCCGCAGAATCGGCGCTGAGCTGGCACTCCGATGCGGCCTACACCGAGCACCCGTTCGATGCCCTTTCACTGCACGCACTCGATGTTGTCGATGGCGCCTCCTCGACCCGCTTTGTCAGTGCCGAACAGGCCTGCGACACTCTGCCCGGGCACTTGCGCAAGGCGCTGGACGGCCGGACCCAGGAAATGATCTCGCCGCACTATACCCGCCTCGCCGGGCGCACCTGCGACCGTCGCGATCCGGAGGCCCTGAAGCATGGCATTCTTCCGGCGATTTACACCAATCCGCACAACGGCCGCGATTGCCTGTGGGTCAGCCAATTGCAAACTGCGAGCCTGCAGGGAATGGAATGGGAAGCCAGCCGCGATCTGTTGCACACGGTGTTCGATCATTTCTACGCACCGGAGCGGGTGTTCGAGCATCGCTGGCGCAACGGCGATTTCATTGTTTGGGACAATATCGCCCTGCAACATGAGCGAGGCAATCTGCAAGCGGTTGGCATGCGCCTGCTGCAACGCGCCATTGTCGGAACGCACGGCGTCGCCCCGCATCTTGCCGTGGCAGGGAACGAGGCGGCAGTGCGGTAAAATCGCACCGCGATGGAGTTGTGAACCCACACCATCTCGCCTATTGCTGCCGCGCAACAGGCTTTTCGGCCAAACTTTCCGGATATTTCGTTTTGTCCAGTGATCAGCGGGTTATCGTTATCGGGCTGGGCTATGTTGGCTTGCCGCTGGCGGTTGCTTTGGCGCAGCAGCATGACACCGTTGGCCTCGATACAGATGTGCGCCGCATCGCGGAACTCACCGCAGGGCATGATCGCACAGGTGAGATCGCGCCCGACCGGCTTGCACAATCCAGCCTCGCCCTGCTTGGCGATGCCGCGCTGTGCCCGGCAGCGGATTTCTATATTGTCACTGTGCCCACGCCAATCGACGCGGCGAACCGACCTGACTTGCGCATTGTCGAGGCAGCATCGCGTTCGGTTGCGGCGATGTTGCCCGCTGCCGTGGCCGAAGGCCGGGCGCCAGTCGTGGTCTATGAAAGTACGGTCTATCCCGGGGTCACAGAAGAGATTTGCGGACCGTTGATCGAGGCCGCATCCGGTCTGATTTGCGGCGTGGATTTCTTCCTCGGCTACAGCCCCGAACGGATCAATCCGGGCGACCGCGAGCACACCATCGACAAGATCACCAAAGTCGTCGCCGGGCAGACGCCCGAAGTGCTGGAACGGGTTGCTGCGCTCTATGGCGCGATCACCAGCGGCGGCGTATTCCGCGCGGCCTCGATCAAGGCCGCCGAGGCCGCAAAGGTCATCGAAAACGCCCAGCGCGATATCAACATCGCCTTCATGAACGAGATCACCCAGATCTTTGCGGAAATGGACCTTTCTGTCTGGGACGTTCTGGCCGCCGCGCGCACCAAGTGGAACTTCGTGCCCTTCGCTCCCGGCCTGGTCGGTGGCCACTGTATCGGCGTCGATCCTTATTACCTGTCACACCGGGCGGAAACGCTGGGAATCGATCCGCACGTGATACTTGCAGGCCGCAAGATCAACGATTCGATGGCTTCATGGGTCGGAAGGCGGCTCGACGCGGCGCGCGCGGGCGAGCCCGGCAGCGTGCTGGTGCTCGGGCTCACCTTCAAGGAAAACATTCCCGACCTGCGCAACAGCAAGGTGGCGGATTTGGTCGGCACATTGCGACGCCTTGGCCACGCAGTAACCGTCCACGACCCCCATGCCGATGCAGCCGAGGCTGCCCATGAATATGATATTCCGCTGGCTGTCGACGCATTCGATCGGCGCTATGACATGGTGGTGCTGGCCGTGCCCCACCGCGAATACCTGGCCATGGGCGGCAAAGCCTTGCGCGCGCTGCTGGCTGAAGGCGGCATGCTTGCTGACCTGAAAGGCGAACTGGCGGAATTTGCCGACTGGTCCTTGTGAACTTAAAACTTCCGAGCAAATTCAACCCGCAAGGCACCGATTGAGTTCGGCGATGAGCAATTCGGATCGGAGGGGTTTCGCCATCAGCGTCGCAGTGTGCAGGGAAGGCGGCAGTTGCTCACGCGAATAGCCCGAGAGCACGACGAATGGCGTCTTGGCACCTTGCAGGATTTGCGCGATCAGTTCTGACGATTCTGAGCCGAGATTGAAATCCAGCACGGCCGTATCGCAACCTTTGCCCTTGATCAGCGACAGCGCTTCGGCGACCGTGCTTGCCGGGCCGACGACATCGAAGCCGGCACTGTTCAGCAGATCTGCCAAGTCCATGGCAAGCATCGCCTCATTCTCGACAACCAGCACCCGCTTGCCATCGCTGCCGGTAGCAACGGGGCTCGTGGTCCCATTTGCCGGAGATTCGGGAACGCCAGGAACGACTTCCAGCACGCTGTCCCCTGGGCAATCAATCTGCCACGCAAAGCCGCTCGGCGAGAAATCGATCTGTGGTTTACATTTCAGGCTGGCTTTCACGAGGGCTTCAATCACAGTCGTTCCGAAGCCGCGCCGCGCAGGGGGAGTGACCACTGGGCCACCTATCTCGTCCCACGACATCGCGAAACGCATCTTGCCGGCTTGATCCGGATAGATATGCCAAACAATACTGACGCGGCCGGTGTCGTTCGACAGCGAACCGTACTTGACCGCATTGGTGGCCAGCTCGTGCATCGCCATGGAAAGCGTCTGCGACGCTGCGGGCGAAATTTCGAGTTTCGGGCCAATCATGGAGATGCGGTCTTCGCCGAGGTGGCCGAACGGAGCCAGCTGGGTGCGGACCAGTTCACAAAGCTGAATTGACTTCCAGTCGCTCCGGACCAGCACATCCTGATTGGCGGCCATGGCCTGGACCCGCTTCTCGAAGCGGTCGATGAAATCATCCGGACTGGTCGCGGCAGTCTGGCGAGCGACGGCGAGGATCATACCGAGCAGGTTCTTGGCGCGATGGTTGATCTCGCGCATCAGGAACTGAACGTGCTCCTCGTGCAATTTGCGATCGGTGATGTCGATTACCAAGCCCAGGATGCGGTTCTGCGACGGGTCTGGCTTGACTTCGGCCTGTGACAATAGCCAGTGCACAGTTCCATCAGGCCAAACCGTGCGAATCTCCATCTTCAGCGGTTCGCCAGTCGCAATGGCGTTGGTCAGGGTGGATTCGATCAGTGCGCGGTCGTCGGGATGTATTGCGGCAAGCGCTGTTTCGTGAGTGAACGGAGCGTCGGGCGTCAGGCCATGCAGTGCCTTGGTCTGATCGGAAGCCCAGAAGGTGCCACTTTCCGCCACAAGCTCCCAAACGCCGGCAGAGGCCGCATTCAGCGCCAGATGCAACCGCTCCTCGCTGCTGCGCAGTGCGGCCTCAGCGGCCTTGCGCTTGCTGATATCCCGAACGATCTTAGAAGCACCGATCAAGTTACCGGCGAAATCCCTCATCGGCGAAATCGTCAGCGAGACGTCAATCTTGCGGCCATCCTTTGTCACGCGCACAGTTTCATAATGGCTGATGGACTCGCCCGCCCAGAGCCGCGCCAATATCTCACCTTCTTCATGGATGAGTTCTGCCGGAATCAGGAGTGTAATCGGCTGGCCAATCATTTCCCCAGCGCTATATCCGAACAGTCGCTCAGCACCCTGGTTCCAGGTTATGATAATTCCGTCGAGGCTCTTGCTAATGATGCCATCGGTTGATGAAGTGACAATCGCTGCCAGATGCGCGGCGCCGGCTTCTGCGCGTTTGCGTTCGGTGATGTCAAAATTGATTGCGGTCACACCGACCGGGTCGCCATTTTCACTGTAAATTGCTCGGCCGAACGTCTGAATCCAGCGTTCGCCAACCGGCGGAGCCGTGCGAAAAACGATGTCGTAAGTGCGCTTCTCGGAGATGGCACGCTCGACTTCTGCCAGCACTGCGTCCCGATCCGCTTCATGAATAATGGCGTGAGCGTCAGGCACGCTCAGCACATCGGGGAGGGCGTCGGGCGAGCCGAGCAGGGCTCTGGATTCCGCATTGAGGGTTACCCGATCGCCCGGCAGGTCACGCTCCCAGACGACTGCCTTTGCGGCAGACAGTGCCAGGCGCAGGCGCTCTTCGCTGGCTTCGAGTGCCTTTTTTGCCAGCGTCGCGTCAGTGACATCAAAATTGGTTCCGATGAGCCACTCGGCTTGACCTGCGGAATTGGTTCGCACTGTTTCAATCGCGCGAATGTAGCGAAGCTCACCATCCGGTCTGCGAATCCGGATTTGGCGTTCTCGTACCAGCCCGTCGACGAAGTTGCGTTCGCGCGCATATTGCCACGCCGATTCATCGGGCACAACCAGTCTTGTTACCGCTTCGACATCCAGTTCCCCATTGCTGGTCGGCTTGATGCCATAAATCCGGAACATCTGGGCGTCCCAGATTATCTTGCCGGTCTGCAAGTTCCATTGCCAAAGACCGATGCCGGCAGTCTCGGTGGCAAGGTGTATACGCAGTTCGCTCTGGCGCAGCGCTTCCTCGACCTGCTTGCGCCCTGAAATGTCACGGACGATCGCCCACATGCACACCGGCTCGCCATCCGCATCGCGTTCGAGCACCGCTCGCAATTCGACCGGGATTATCTTGCCGTCCTTGCGGATATATTCCTTCTCGTAAATCTCGGAATGGCCGTGCACCATGACCTGTTCATCGACAATCGCCCGGCTGACCGCATACCATCGTTCAGGCGTCAGATCGGAATAGGTTTTCGCCAGCAATTCCGAGCGGCTGTATCCGAGCATGGTGCAGAAGAGATCGTTACAATCGCGAAACCGTCCATTCATGTCCACGCGCGCGAATGGATCATGCAACCACTGTTGCAGAAGCTGAAACTTGGGTTCATCGTACGCAAGCTGTTCACCGGGGCGGTCGGGCGGTTCGGTGCGCTCACGCATCAACTGGCTCCTTGCTCAGCGGTTCATGGCGCGAGCCTAATGTTCGAGCCGACAATCGGTCAATAGCCCAATAACTCCCCCAGAGCTGCCACAATCTGTTCGGGGGCAAATGGCTTGCCGACAACTGGACGGTCTGCAAACTGCTGGGGCAGCGCGGTTGCGGCATCGTAACCGGTCGTGAAGACAAACGGGATGTTGCGATCCGCCAGGATGGCGGCAACTTCCCAAGACATCTCCCCGCCGAGATTGACGTCGAGCAATGCTGCATCGAAAGACTCAACTGCGGCGAGTTCCTTTGCCTCGGCGAGTTGCGCTGCCGGACCCACGACGCTCCAGCCGCTATCGACAATTGCGTTTTCGATCATCATGACGACGAGAACAGAATCTTCGACGACAAGTATTCGTCGAATTCTGGCGATTTCAGGTTTTTGGGCCAAAGGCATAAGCCCAGCGTTTAACCACGTTGAACGCAGAGAGCCAATGATATTTTCGGCGCGTCAGTTGGCAGGCATTCGAGCAAACGGGCTCTTCAGACTGTAGCGCTCCACTATCTTTCGCCGCGCCAGGCAACGCGTTCGCTGGATAGACCGGATGCATTTGAGCTAATGGAATGGACGCTGTTTGTCCGAACTTGAATACCCATGCAAACTTTCAAACGAGCGATGTCCACCATGAATCCGTCGGCGGGAAAGATCGTCATGTCTTTCCAGTTTGCGGTAAAGTGTGCTGCGACCAATGCGGAGCCGGCGTGAAACCTCGGCCAGACGGCCAGCGTAGAATTCTACAGCCAGACATATGATTTCGTCCTCAATGTCCTCCAGCTTTCGCAAGTGGCCGTCGGAACCAAACAGCGGGATGTTCCAGTTATCACTATCGTCCATACCTGCCTCCCTGTGATAGTTAGCAGTCAGCTAAACTTGCAGGGGGATGTTAAGTTCCGATGACACCTTACAATTGATCCGGGCAAAGCTGTCGATCAGCATCAAACTCGCTCCTGGGGTTCTGAGCTCAGTCCTCGTTGGTCGGTAAGCTTTCTGATCTTGCGAACCTTCCACAAGTCCATCCAGGCACGAAAACGCAAACTCGACCGCCGACGTTCTTCCCGTCGCCATGCTCGTCTGGTCCTCCTGAGCCTGCGGGGGACGATAACGTCCGCCCAGAACACCGCGGCGCCGCCCGCGAGGATCAACAGGGCAAAGATGACGACGATAATATCAAATATTGCCATGACTTACCCTGTTGCCTCACGACGTCATAGCAAACGCTCAGACCTTGTGTGAGTCTTGGCCAGTCACTCGGAGTCCTGTTCCGGGACAACCGCAGGTCCAAACAGATAGCGGTTTGGACTCGCGGACGATAAGCTTTCGTCATGGGCAATATCATCAACCTGCGGCACGTTCGCAAATCGAGGAGACGCGCGGAAAGTGAAAGCCAAGCGGAAGCGAACCGGCTGATTCATGGCCGTACCAAGGCCGCCAAACGCATCGCGGAAATGGACAAACAGCGGCAAAATGCAATCATCGACGGTGCCCGCCGCGAGACTATCGAGGAGTGAGCGCTCGGCAGCATTTGCCGACTAGGCAGTCATTGCCCAATCTGAATGCATCGATCAAATCTCTACCTGACTGCCCAATTCGATCACGCGGTTGGTCGGCAGCTTGAAGAATTCCATCGCGCTGGTGGCGTTGCGGACCATCCAGGCAAACAGCAGTTCGCGCCAGATTGCCATGCCAGGCCGGTTTGCCGGCAACAGAGTCTGACGCGAGAGGAAGTAGCTGGTCTCCATCGGTCGGAATGCCCCGCCAACCCTTACCTCCCTGGCCAGTTCCGCAGGAATATCGACCTCGTCCATGAACCCATAGTGGAGGACGATGCGATAGAAACCATGGCCCAGCTCTGCGACATCCCGGCGGTCTTGCGGGGATACATGCGGCACCCCTTCGTTCGAGACCGTGAGGATAATCACACGCTCATGCAGGATATGGTTGTGCTTGAGATTGTGCAGCAGAGCCGGCGGAATGCCCTCGCTGGTCGAGGCCAGGAAGACTGAAGTGCCAGACACACGCTTCACCTTTTCGCCAGCAGATTTGAGGAACAGGTCGATCGGCATGGCATCCTCGTGCAGCCGCTCGCGCATGAGACGCCGACCCGTGGCCCATGTCGTGAGCAAGGTGAAAGTGACGGCGGCGACGAGCAACGGGAACCAGCCGCCATCCAGAATCTTCGTGACGTTCGATGCGAAATAGAGGCCGTCGACCACAAGGAACGATCCCGTGACCAGCGCCGCCAGCAGCGGATGCCACTTCCAGACCGAGAACGTCATCACTCCCAGCATGCAGGCGGTGATGAACATGGTTCCGGTAACGGCAATGCCATAGGCCGCCGCCAGATTACTTGAACTCCTGAAGCCCATTACCAGCAGGATTACGAGCACCAGCAGCCCCCAGTTGACCAGCGGCACATAGATTTGCCCCGCAGCCTTGGCGCTGGTGTGCGTGATGCGCACGCGGGGCAAGAAACCAAGCTGAACCGCCTGCTGCGACACCGAGTAGGCGCCGGAAATGACAGCCTGGCTAGCGATGATGGTGGCCAGCGTGGCAAGAACCACGAGCGGCAGCCGGGCCCATTCCGGGGCAAGCAGGAAAAAGGGATTTTCAACGGCGGCCGGATTTGTCAGCAGCAGTGCCGATTGGCCAAGGTAATTTATCAGCAGGCAGGGAAAGGCAATATAGAGCCACGAAATCATGATCGCCTTGCGCCCGAAATGCCCCATGTCGGCATAGAGCGCCTCCGCCCCGGTCACCGCGAGCACGACTGACCCTAGTGCGAGGAAAGCCAGGCCGGGATCGATCAGGAAGAAGTCCAGCGCATAGTGCGGGCTCAGTGCCCAGAGCACCTGTGGCGCGGCCGCGATATTGATTAGGCCAAGCACGGCCAGCACGATGAAGTAGACCACCATGACAGGCCCGAACAACTTGCCGATTGCCGTCGTTCCGCGTGACTGGATCGCAAACAGGCCAACCAGGATACCGATTGAGAGCGGCAGCACCCAGCGCGCGAATCCCCCGTTGACGATGGTCAGGCCTTCGACGGCCGAGAGGACCGAAATCGCCGGGGTAATAATCGCGTCGCCATAAAAGAGCGCCGTGGCGATAACCCCCAGCATGGTGATGAGCGGACTCCACCGGTTTTCGCCAAGCTTGCGTCTGATCAGCGCCAGCAGGGCAAGACTACCGCCTTCGCCTCTGTTGTCCGCCCGCAGGATCACAAAAACATATTTCAGCGTGACGATCAGCATCATCGTCCAGAAGATGAGCGATAGTACGCCAAAGATATGCGCATGGTCCACTGCTAAGGGATGGTGACCGATGAAGCTCTCCTTCAACGCATATAGCGGCGATGTGCCAATGTCGCCGAAGACAACGCCGATCGCGCCAATTGCCAGCGCGGGAAGGCTTTCATTCTGGGTACTATGCGCCTCTGCGTCACTCATGATTTCATGGCTAGGCGCGCGTGCGAGAATGCACCACGATCTTTACGACATCTTTATGCCCGCAGCCAAATTCCCCGTGGAACCTTAACGCCCAACAGGCGCACATGGGACACCGCATCAACACTGCGGGGTATTTCCCATGACAACGAGACTTGATCGACTGCGCAAGGGCGAGCGCTGGTGGCTAGCTGAGGCCGCCTTTCGCGTCTGCGGGCTGATTTTGCTCTATGCCTGTTACCATGCCGCGCTGCTGGCGTATCAGCTGGTTTTCGCGCTGCCGGCCCACCAGGCCACGCCGGGGGAGTTCGCGATATGCGCTGCAACGTACCTGATGCTGACTAGCGGCCTTGCCTTGACTTTCGCAGGCCCGGGCCTGCTGCGCCATGTCCCTATTCCGCCACACAGCGCGTACTTTCCAGGCCATTGATGGCAATCAATGCCGTCGAACCAAAGTTCGATACGAACTGAAGCTTGCACTCGACAGACAGGGCTAGGTGCGCGCAAATGCAGCGCAATGAATGAAGCCAAGCCCGATCCTGACGCCCTGCTGCGTGCCGCGACGAGAGAGGGCAAAGGCCGCCTCAAGGTTTTTCTTGGGGCGGCGCCGGGTGTCGGCAAAACCTATGAGCTGCTCACCGATGGCGCGGCTCGTCGGGAAGCCGGGATCGACGTGGTTGTCGGCATCGTCGAAACGCACGGCCGGCGCGAGACCGAAGTCAAGGTTCACGGGTTCGAAACTATCCCCCGCAAGCCGATTGAATATCAGGGCCACGTCCTGTTGGAAATGGACATCGACGCGATCCTCGCGCGCAGGCCCGGCCTGGTCCTGGTTGATGAGCTGGCCCACAGCAATGCGCCGGGCAGCCGCCACGACAAACGTTATCAGGATGTCGAAGAGCTTCTGGCAGCCGGTATAGATGTCTATTCAACGCTGAATATCCAGCACCTGGAGAGCCTCAACGATCTTGTCGCGTCATTCACCAAGGTGCGCGTGCGCGAGACGCTTCCGGACCGGGTGATCGAAGGCGCTGAACTTGAGATCGTCGATATCCCGCCCGACGAACTCATTGAACGACTGCGCGAAGGGAAAGTCCATGTGCCGCACGAAGCGGGCCGCGCGCTGGGTCATTACTTTTCCAAGTCCAACCTTTCGGCACTGCGCGAACTGGCACTTCGCCGGGCCGCTCAAGCGGTTGATGCGCAGATGCTCGATTACATGCGCGCAAACGCCGTCGCGGGGACATGGGCGGTAAACGATCGGCTCGTCGTGGCCATCAGCGAACAGCCGGGCGGACCGGAACTCGTTCGAGCGGCCAAGCGCCTGGCCGATGCGCTTTGCGCCCCGTGGACAGCGGTTCACATCGAAACGCCGCGAACCAATGCCTTCACTGACGTTGAGAACACACAGTTGGCTGAAACGATGCATCTCGCCGCCCAACTGGGGGCGCAAGTGGCGTCCATACCAGCACAAGGCGTTCTCGAAGGTCTCAGGCAATTCGCCGTCAATGCCCGCGCGACGCAGCTCATCGTCGGCAAGTCCGTGCGTTCCAGATGGTTCGAGTTGCTGCACGGGTCGATTGTCGACCGGTTGGTTCGGGAAACGCCAGGTCTTGCGGTTCACGTACTGCCAATGGATCCGACAGAACTGCAGAGAAACCATCGCGCGGCAAGGGGACCTGCCCCTTGGGGAACGGCCTCGGGATATGGAGTATCGCTGGCCCTGACGGCGGCGGTCACGCTGTTCGGCATGGCGATCTTCGCGAGAGGCAACATTACCAATATCGGACTGTTGTTCCTGCTGCCGGTAATGGTCGCTGCGACACGATACGGCATGCGCACTGGCATCGTTACCAGCCTTGTCTCTTCGCTTGCTTACAACTTCTTTTTCATTCCGCCGACCCACACCTTCACGATCGAAAATCCGCAAAATATCATCACGGTTCTGGTCCTGCTTGGTATCACGATCGTCTGCAGTCAGCTTGCCTCTCGGGTTCGGGACCAGGCCTTGCTGGCTCAGGCGAGTTCCACCCAGAACAGCTCCCTGGCAGGCTTTGCGCGTCAACTCACCGGTATCAGTTCGCTCGACGAGCTGGGTGACGTCTTGTGCTCGGAGATTGGCCGGCTGCTGGATACCAATACGGTGCTCCTGGTCCCGAGCGCCGAAGGCCTGCCTGTCCGCTCGGCATCCCCGCCCGGCTGCAAGCTGGACATGCTCGAAGATGCAGCGGCCCGCTGGACACTTGATCACAATAAGCCAGCCGGTCGTGGATCGGACACGCTCTCGGCATCAGAATGGTTGTTCTACCCTGTTGGCACTTCCGGCAAGGTATTGGCGGTGTTTGGTATGTCGCGATCCGATGCGCGTACGCCAGTACGATCCGACCAGTTGCCGCTGTTGCTCAGTCTTCTCGATCAGGCGGGTCTCGCACTCGAGCGCATCACGCTGGAGGGGGAAATGGCCGAGCTTGAGCAAGTCCGGGAGCGCGACCGGCTGCGTCACGCCTTGCTGTCGTCGGTCAGTCACGACCTCCGCACTCCACTCACGACGATCCTTGGCTCACTCAAGGAAATGCGCGCAATGTCGCCAGAGCAGGAGCAGCAGCTTGCCGCCACCAGAACCGAGGCAGAACGGCTGCATCGCGTCGTCGCCAATCTGCTCGACATGGTGCGGATCGAAGCGGGAGCTCTGCACCAGAGCATCGAGCCTGTTGACCTTACCGAAGCTGTCGCGAGCGCGGTTCATGACCTTCGCGGGGCATTGAAAAACCGCGCAACCCGCATCGACATCCCTCCCGATTTGCCGTTCGTCATGGTCGATCCGCAGTTGTTCCATCACTGCCTGATCAACTTGATCGAAAATGCTTCCAAATTTGGTGGCGGCGGGGCGACAATCACGATCGAAGCATCCGTCATTCCGGGAGGAGCAGAACTCGCTGTCAAAGACGAAGGGCCCGGCATTCCTGAAGGAGAAGAGACACGAATCTTTGAGACATTTGCTCGAATCGAGGGGTCTGACCGCAAGGGCGGCACTGGGCTTGGCCTGGCCATCGTGAAGGGCTTTGCCGGGGCCATGGGGCTCAAGGTAACGGCAACAAACCGTCTGGACGGCCCGGGTGCTTGCTTCACAATTTTCTTCTCAGCCGATCGATTGAAGGAGTTGTCCGTGCAATGACCCGTCAGGTTACCATCCTGATCGTCGACGATGAGCCTGCTATCCGCCGGCTCCTGCACACCAGCCTGTCCCGCGCTGACTATCTGATCATCGAGGCCGGTTCAGCGCGCGAAGCCTTGACCGCATTGCAGATCGACAAGCCGGAATTGGTCCTGCTAGACCTTGGCCTTCCAGATCGGGATGGGCTTGAACTGATTCCACTTTTCAAGACTGCCGGGGTATCCGTAATTGTCGTTTCGGCGCGGGATGCAACTGACCAGAAAGTAGCTGCACTCGATCTTGGCGCAGATGACTATGTGTCAAAGCCCTTCGATAGCGAAGAAGTGCTGGCGCGCATCCGCACAGCATTGCGGCATAAGCTGGCCAATGAAACCGGGGTGCCGCTGGTGAGGTGCGGCGATGTCGAAATCGATCTTGCCGCCCGCATAGTCCGCAAGGCCGGCGCCGAGGTCCACCTGACGCCCAAGGAGTATGCATTTCTCGCTGATCTCGCCAAGAGTGCGGGCCGGGTGGTGACCCATATGGCGCTGCTGAATTCGGTCTGGGGGCCCGGTCACGAGAGCGACGTCGAGTATCTGCGCGTCGCAGCGCGTGGCATTCGCCGCAAGCTGGAAGACAATCCTTCGCAACCCAATCTCATTCGCAACGAGCCGGGCGTGGGCTATCGGCTGCTTGGTAACGCCTGAG
>JBDSSP010000016.1:0-9679 GCA_039928735.1 Novosphingobium sp.
TGCACCGGAGCGAATTTCAAAGCCTTAAATCACACTAGAATCAAATAGTTGCTAGTGACCCTCTTGAATCTGAAGCTCGCTCCAACCTTGCAACATAATGTGGCGAACATCAGATTCGGGTCACTAGCAGGGCTGTGCAATAAGGCAAAGCCCGTCATTTGCGAAGTCAATCGAGGCAAGCGAGGGCGAAAGTCCACAGCTGCCCGGCGCAATAACCTCGTCTCCGATTGTCACGGGCCGATCCAGCGGGACAGCCAGCATTGGCGCAACGCCATATCTTGCAAGAACGGTTTCGGAGGGCTCGCCGGCGATTCGGTCGAGCCGAAACAACGGGCCTTTCACTAAACTGACCGAGCCGCCGCCGCTCAAGCGTTTGCGCAAAACGGGCGAATGCGGCTGGCCGTTTGCCACGGCAATGCCCGCGTCCAGATGCAGCTCGCGGGGGCGGCCATAGTCATACAGCCGATAGGTCACATCGCTAGTCAGCTGCACTTCGATCAGACCGACCCCTGCGCCGATAGCGTGGACGGTGCCCGCCGGAATGTAGAAAAAGTCACCCGGGCTCACCGGATACCATTCGAGCAAGTGCTCGATACTGCCATCAAGCGCCGCCTCACGCATCGACCTGGCATCAATAGCGTCGCGAAACCCTACACCCAATGCTGCGCCCGGTTCGGCAGCAATCACCAGCCAGCACTCTTCCTTGCCATGCCCCGGCAGCTGCGCATCTGAAGGGTGCACTTGCACCGACAGTTTCTCGCTGGTGAAGATATATTTGATCATCAGTTCGGGCAGCAAAGGCGGTGGCTCGAACCACACTTCGCCAATTCGCTGACCCACAGGGGCTGTAAAAGGCGCAGGCAGCACATCCCGCCCCCACGGTTTTTCGACCATGCGGGTGGGAAGAATAGCGCTCACGGCTGTATGGTCACTGGTTTGCCGCACCCGACAGCTTGCCCACTTTCTGCGCGCCGTCGGCCGAAGTCACCAGCACTTCGCCGCCATCGACAACGACAATCACGCCTTCCAGCCCGATTACTGAAACTCGAGGACCATCGCTCTCGACCAGCACATTGCGGCAATCCACCAATTCCGCAGGCCCGCTGACACAGTTGCCGTCCGCATCGCACGCCCGCGCTTCGTGGAGAGCTTGCCAGTTGCCAATGTCAGACCAGGCCATATCGGCCGGGACCATGGCGGCATGCGCGGTGTTCTCCATCACCGCATAGTCGACCGACTCTCGTTTAATGGCCTTGAATGCGCCAGCATCAGGATAGAACCGCTGACCTCGTTCGCGGCCGTCTCGCACGGCCTTGATGACCGCAACCGACAAGGCCGGCCGGAACTTTTCGAGCTCGTCGAGGAAATCCTTGACCCGGAAGGCGAAGATGCCGCCATTCCAGGAATATGTGCCCTCGGCGATGAAGGCCCTGGCGCGCTCAACATCGGGCTTTTCGACAAACTTCGCCACTTTATATCCGCTTGTTCCAATTGCTTCGCCGCGTTGGAGATAGCCAAAGCCGGTCTCGGGCGATTTTGCCTCGATGCCAAAGGAGACCAGCCAGCCCTGCTCCGCCAGCGCAGCTGCGGCGCGCGCCGCTTCGGCAAATGCCGTTGGATTGCCGATATGGTGATCACTAGGGCAAACCAGCATCACGGTTTCTTCTGGCAGGCGCATGGCTGCCAGGGCAATGGCAGCGGCAGTGTTCTTCGCCTCGGGCTCGACAATGATCGCTGCACCCCGGCTGTCGCTCAGTTGGGCCTCAACATGCTCCAAATGCGCCGCGCCGGTCACCACCACTGGCGGATCAAACATTGCAGCGCGCGCCAAGGTCGTTTCGAAGAGCGTGTTGTCGCTGACCAGCGGCAAGAACGGCTTAGGTTTTGCAGCTCGGCTCTTGGGCCACAGGCGCGTGCCGCTGCCGCCACACAGGATAACGGGGGTAATTGATGTCATGGCCTCGCCGTTAGCCGCCTAGCTTTAAAATTTCGCCTAAATTCCGATGACTGTCTTCGTATACTACCGATGAACCACGGAAAGGTTTCCTGGCAGGTAATGCTCTTGCAGGCTATCGCCCGGTGAAATCGACCTTGTAGCCATAGCGTGCTTCCACGGGACTTCCGTCCGCGCGGGTCGCAGGGTTGAAGCGAATCTTGCGGATGACCAGCGCGCAAACCAGCGCCGTGGCCTCGGCATCGACATTTGACTGTGCCACCGAGCAATCACGCGCCCGGCCATCGGTTGTGACTGTGAAATAGACCACCACGCGCTTGCCGAACCGGGTCTGGCGCCCGCCTTCCGGTACTGGAAAATCCGATGCATTGTTCAAATCACCTGCCCGCACGGAAGGCTTGCTCGCCGCGCCTCCGCCTTGCCCATTGCCGCCAACACCCGAACCTGTGCCCTTGCCAATCCCGCCTGCTCCGGTTCCCGCCCCGGACACGCGCGCGCCGGAAGAATTTTCTGGTCCCTTTGCGGAGACGGGCGGGGCCGGAGACGGCTTGGCGACCGCAATTCTGGGTCTCGGCTGAATTGCCTCGCGCGGCTCGGCCTTCTTGCCCGCCTCCCCTGCCGCACCGGGTTTCTCAGGCTCGGGCTGAGGAGGTGGCGGAGGCTGTGTGACCGTGACGTTGAATGTCGCGAGCACGCTGTCGGTCACGAGCGCAGAAAAATCGGGGGCAAAGGCGCGGATCAGCCCCAGCACAATCACCACATGGATCAGTGCCACTAGAACCGCGACAAGGTAGCGCGTGCGCGGAGGTGCGGAGATGTCGACGCAGCTCATTGCCCAACCCATCAATCCTTCGCGGCGCGTCCCTTGTAGCTCATCCGCCACTCGGGCGGGAAGTTGAGGTCGTTGTCCTTCACGATATTGGCGAGGCCCTTTTCGAAAGTGCCCTTGTCCACGGCGACGCCACCTTCATCCCGAACCAGCGGCAGCATGCCTTCGAGCCAGCCCGAGAGTATCGACCCCATGTATTCGCCCTGTTGCTGCTTGAAGATCTCAAAGAAAGTCTTCTGCATCACTACCGTATCGGTGGGCCGATTGCGGGCGCAGGCCAGCGCATATTTCATGGTTTCAGCCTCAAGCTGATCGCGCGGCACTACGCGGTTTACGAAGCTGCAATCCTTCATCTCCTGTGCAGTGAAGGGCCGGCCAGTAAAGACCATTTCCATGAAATTCCGCAGGCCCATCATCGTCGCCCACTGCCACTGCCTTGCCGCCCAGCCGACGTACCGGAAGGCGCTGTGTCCAAACAGCGATTCGTCTGACGAGATGACGATGTCGGCATCGGCGGCCTGATAGAAATGCCAGCCATAGCAATAGCCCTTGGCCTCGACGATGGAGATCTTCTTGAAGTCCTGCAGGCTGCGCAGGCCGAAATTGGAGTTAGCGTAGAGATTGGTGACCTGCGCGATATAGCGATAGGAGCCTTGCGGCGGATATTTGACGTCGCCATCGCCGGTATCGCGTCCGTCGAGGCCGAATTCAGGGAGCACCGAGTAATCGGGATCGCCGTTGAACATGCCGGCCATCTCCGGAAGATCAGCTCCGCTGCCGAAATGCTCGCCGACACCGCGAATGATCAGCACCTTGACGTCGTCATCGACATTGGCGCGGTGGACCAGATCGGCATAGCGCTGCCGGGCGGCGATCGTCGGCGCGTTTAGAAAGCCGGGGCGATTGAGCGTGATCGTGGCGATCTTGGTCGCCGGGTCCTTCTCGTAGAGCACGATCTCTTCGGGCGGCGGGGGCGGGGCCATGTCGGTCATTATGTTGTCTCCTGGCCTATCCGGCCTGCTATCATCTCGCCCAGTTCATGCAGCCTGATCTTGCCGGTCGCCGTGCGGGGAATTTCATCCTGGCTGGTCAGGAAAACGATATGGCGCGGCACCTTGTAGCTGGACAGTTCCATGCGCAATGCGGTGCGCAGACTCTCCTCGCTGGGCGCGGCACCTGGGGCGGGGAGGACGGCCGCGGCGACAATCTGTCCGAAATCTTCGTCGGGCAAACCTGTCACCACCGAAGTCGAAACCTCCGGCAATGCATTGAGCGCAGCCTCGACTTCCAGTCTCGAGACGTTGGCCGCGCGGGTCTTGATCATGTCGTTGCGGCGGGCCACGAAATAGAGATAGTCGTCGGCATCGATCCGGCAGAGGTCGCCCGTCGGATAAAACCCATCGGGCGTGAACACCTCCTCGCGTCGCCGCTTGTACATGCCCGTGATCAGCGCGCCGCGGCGCAGTTGCAACTCCCCCACTTCGCCGACCGGCAATTCCACGCCGGTATCGGGATCGACGATCCGGCGCTCGTAGCCGTTAACCGGACGGCCGCAGCAATAGGGCTTGTCGTCCGGCATGCGATAATTGAGCGGTTCGGCGCTGTGCGGTGCGAAAGTCTCGCTCATTCCGAGCATACCTGACTGGAACTGCACCGGAATCAGTTCGCCCTTCTCGTCACGGAACGGGCCAAGGCCGACGATCTTATCAACGTCGACGCCGCGCGTGCTCGCCAGCGCCCTAAGTTTCATCAGACCATCTCCCCAGCCGTTGACCCGGTTGACGCGCAGCTGCGCCATGGTCTCCAGCAGCACTTCATGATCGGGCGAGGTTGGATAGACCAGGCAGGCGCCCTGGCTCAGCACCTGCAGCGCCATGGCCATGCCGCCCAACCAGAAGGCCGGGAGCATGGGCAGCATGCGATCGTCAGGCTGGATCAGGAACAGTTTGGCCAGCTCGGGCGGATGGCGCGCGGCATTCCACTGGCTATGGATTACCGCCTTGGGCAGTGCTGTGCTGCCCGAGGTATAGATGACGATGGCGTCGTCGCTCGGGGCAACCTGCGCTTCGGCGGCAGCGAGCAACGAGAGCGGCACGTCATCGGCGCGCGCCAGCAATTCATCAAGGCCCGCCGCCCAGTCCAGACCTTCCGCATCGTCGAACCAAACGCCGCGCAGAAAAGGCGCAGCCTCCACGCCGAGCGTGCCCGGCTTGCCGACCGAAATCTCCGGGAAGGCGGCGACAAATTTCTCGCTATAGTCGTGGCTCAGGAAGCGCCGCGCGCCGAGGAAGAACTGCACGTCGCTATTGACCAGCATGTGAGTCAGCTCTTTGGGAGTGCACAAGGTGGAGCAACATGTCACCAGCGCCCCGATCCGCAAGGTGGCGAGGAATGCCGTTACCCAAAAGATTCCGTCTGGTGCCAGCAAGGCAATCCGCGCGCCCTTGCCAGCGCCGCTCGCCAGCATTGCGCAGGCGAGCAAGGCACTGCGCCGATCGAGCTCGGCATAGCTTACCGTCTCGTCCAGCATGGCGACCGCATCGCAGCTTCCGCGCGCCGCAACCGTGGCGGCGAACTGGGAAGGTATCGTCGACGGCGGCTCTGCCACGCTCATCATGCAAACTCCCACAGGCACTTGCAAACCGTGCACGTCCCTCGGCATCGCCGGGGACTACGGAAGCACTGGCGATTTGCCTCACCATGTGCAACCCTGCCATCAAACCACAATCAATCGAGAGACACATAATGGCCAGCAAAGTGGCATTCGTAACTGGCGCCGGCTCTGGCATCGGGCGCGCAACTGCGCAATTGTTCGCCAGCCGGGAATATGTGGTGGCGCTGGTCGATATTGCCGAGAACGGCCTGCGGGAAACCGAAGCATTGATCCAGACTGCAGGCGGTGAATGCGCCTATTTTGTTTGCGATGTCGCCGACGATAATTCAGTCGCAGCGGCAGTGACCGGCGCAGTTGCCCGCTTTGGCAAAATCGACGCCGCGTTCAACGCCGCTGGCATCGACGGCGAAACCGGCAAGCTGACAGCCGAGTGCAGCCTCGAAAACTGGCACCGGGTGATTGGCATCGATCTGACGGGAGTGTTCCACTGCATGCGCCACCTGATTCCTGTGATGCTGGCAAATGGCGGCGGCACGATCGTCAATTGCGCGTCATCGGCCGGGGTGCGCGGCGCTGCGACCTGCGGCGCCTATTCTGCGGCCAAGCATGGCGTGGTCGGGCTAACCAAAGCCGCGGCGCTCGAATATGGCGGGCAGGGCGTGCGGATCAACGCGGTTTGCCCCGGCATGATCAAGACGCCGATGACGCAGACCGGGCCGATGAAAGATCTGATCGACCAGCTGGTGGTCACCACGCCACTTGCGCGGCTTGGGGAGCCCGAGGAAATTGCTGGAGCAGTGCTCTGGCTATCCGGTCCGGATGGAACATTCGTTCACGGCCAGGCGATTGTCGTCGACGGGGCAATCACGTCGCGATGAAGCAACTTCGCTTCGACGGACGGACCGCAATCGTGACGGGCGCTGGAGGTAATCCCAGCCTGGGCAGGGCCCATGCGATGTTGCTGGCCAGCCGGGGCGCCAATGTCGTGGTCAACGATATCGGCAGCGATCCGGAGATGAAGGGTTATCCAGGGACTGCCTCTGCGCTGGCAGTGGCGGAAGAGATTCGCGCCGCGGGCGGCCAGGCGATCGCCGATACCCATTCCGTGGCGAGCGAGGAGGGCGCCTCCGCAATCGTCAATGCCGCGGTCAATGCATTCGGCGCGATCGACATCCTGATCAATAATGCCGCGATCTCTATCACTGCGCCATTCGATGTGATGACGCCGCGCGATTTCGCCCGGCATATCGAGATCAATCTTATGGGCGCATACTATATGACCCATGCCGCCTGGCCGCACATGAAGGCGGCGGGATATGGCCGGATCGTCAATACCACCTCGAGTTCGATGACCGGCTATTCCGCACAGGCCGCCTATGGCGCGAGCAAGGGCGGGCTGTGGTCGCTGACCCGAGCGCTTGCGGCGGAAGGCGCCGCGCTCGGCATCAAGGTCAATGCCATCAGCCCCGGTGCCTTCACCCGGCTGGTCGCCTCAATGATGGAAGAAACCTCACCGCTGCTCCAGCATTCGATGGCTAACCTTCCGCCCCAACTCTCGTCTCCTACTGTCGCATTCCTCGCGCACGAAAAGTGCCCGGTGAGCGGCGAATGTATAGATTCGGTCGGCGGCGAAGTCTGGCGGAGTTACATGGCGCGCACGGCGGGCATTGCCGACCGCGAGCACACTATTGAGACCTTGGCCGAACGCTGGGATGAAGTGATGGCTGGGGCCTGCGACGGCGCGCTCGGTATCGCGTCATTCGATACCGCAGACTGGCAGCTGAAACCCTATGACGGGAATGGATAAATGGGGATTTACGAGAAACGCGAATTGAAAGGCGGTGAAACCCGGCTTGATGCCGATATCCGCAACGATCCCTTCCCGTTCTATCGCGCACTGCGCGATCAGCACCCGGTCTATTACGATCCGGGCCTCGATCTTTATCTGGTGACACGCTACGCCGACTGCGTCGAGGTACTCGCCGACAACGAGACCTATTCACTCGAGCACGGCTATCAGGATCGCTATGGCGGCGAAAATCTCGCCGAATTCATCGAAATTCTCGAGCGCGACGGCGGCGGCTTCATCCGCGATCTGGCGATTGATCCCCCGGCGCACACCCGCTTGCGCAAGCTCACCGAAAAGGCCTTCACCGCGCACCGGGTAAAAGAGCTTGAGCCCCGCATCCACCAGATCGTCATCGATCTGATCGACAAGGTCGCAGCACAAGGCAGCGCCGACGGCATGCTGGACATCGGCTGTCCGCTAACCGCTCACGTGATCTGCGAACAGCTCGGATTCGATTGGTCCGAAGTGGGCGCGGAGAAAGTCGCGGTCTGGACCAAGGCGGTGCTTGATCAGATCGGCCGGATGCAGGACCGCGAGGCCATGCTCGAAAATGCCGCGCAGATGTGCGAGCTGCAGAATTTCATCATCGGTAATATCCGCATGCGCGAAAGTGCGCCGCGCGAAGACATGATCTCGGACATTGTTCATGCCGAATTGAACGACGACGCCAATCCCAGGCTCTCCTTCACCGAGCAGGTCTCGACTATCCGCGGCTTTCTGATCGCAGGCAACGACACCACGGCTGCGGCGATCGGCAATCTGCTGCTGATTCTTGCCACCCAGCCGGGCCTGGCCGACCGGCTCTACGCAGATGTCGACAACGACCGGGTGATGAACCGCTTTGTCGAGGAAGTGCTGCGCCTCGCCCCCCCGGTCCACGGGTTGTTCCGCACGGCAATGAAGGATGTCGTGCTGGGCGGCACTAAAGTTCCGGCGATGTCGCAGCTTTGTGTAATGTATGCCTCGGCCAACGATGACGAAACCAAGTTCGCCGACCCCCGCAAGCTTGATATCGAGCGGGCGAATGTAGGAACCCACATCACCTTCGGTTCGGGTATCCACAAATGCGTCGGCATGGCCCTGGCGCGGATGGAGATCAAATTGACTGCTCAGGAGATTATCCGGCGGCTGGACAATATCCAGCTGACGATACCGGCGGAGGAATTGACCTACCTTCCGACCCTGGCCAGCCACACGCTGGAGCGCCTGCCTCTGACTTTTACGCGGCGGAGAGGAGAGTAAGCAGCGACAATATCAGCTGTGGCGTAACACCATACGGTCGCCGCGCATCTCGACCTTGCCGAGGCGGCGCAGCAGAGACTGGCCGAGCAGGTTGGTTTCCAGCCCCTCCAGCACAATGGCGTCGACATCGCGGAATTCTTCTTCGCCCACCTGAAACCGGTCAAGCTTCACCACCGCGCCCCTCGCCACTCCAGAGGCACTGCGCCCGATTGGCTCAAAGGAGTCGGGGTCAAAATCGACGCCAAGATCTTTGGCGTCATCAACGGTCAGGGCGACCAGGTCGGCGCCAGTATCCACGAGGAAGCGCGCATCGCGCCCGTTGACTTGGGCGGTCAAATGGAACTGGCCGGTTGCATCGCGGGCGATCTCGGTTTCCTCGCTGTTGTCGGAATGCCTGGCGCTGGCGGCCATCGCATTGACCGTAGACTTTCCACTCGCTTGGTCTGCAGCGACCTGGCGCGGCGACAACACCAATTGGGCAGCTACAAACATCGCAATGGCCGAGCCGACGGCGAGGAAGATGAGGCGGTACATGACGTAAGGGCCTAGCAGCCAAGCGTTACCGCTTCGCAAATGCCACTGGCGTCGATGCGAATGGCGCTATTGGGCAGCTTCGACCTGTTCGGCAAGGACCGCAGCCGCGTCCATTTCCGCAGCTTTGGCCTCAACCAGCGCGACGATGTGATCGAGCATGTCGTCACTTTGCACATGATGGTCAGTGACGCCGGAGAGATAGACCATGTGCTTGCCGTTGCCGCCGCCAGTGACGCCGATATCGGTCTCGCGCGCTTCGCCCGGGCCATTCACGACACAACCGAGTACAGAAAGCGACAGCGGCGTTTTGATGTGGCTGAGGCGGCTTTCCAATGCTTCGACGGTGCGGATCACGTCAAAACCCTGCCGTGCGCAGCTTGGGCAAGACACGACGCGCACGCCTCGCGTTCTGAGGCCGAGCGATTTGAGGATTTCGAAGCCGACGCGGACTTCCTCTTCCGGCTCGGCCGAAAGCGAGACGCGAATGGTGTCGCCGATCCCGGCCCAAAGCAGATTGCCGATGCCGATCGCGCTCTTGACGGTTCCGCCGATCAGGCCGCCGGCTTCGGTGATGCCGAGATGCAGCGGACAATCGACCTGTTCGGCCAGTTGCATGTAAGCCGCAACTGCGAGGAAGGTGTCGCTGGATTTCACCGC
>JBDSSP010000017.1:0-4930 GCA_039928735.1 Novosphingobium sp.
TGCACCGGAGCGAATTTCAAAGCCTTAAATCACACTAGAATCAAATAGTTGCTAGTGACCCTCTTGAATCTGAAGCTCGCTCCAACCTTGCAACATAATGTGGCGAACATCAGATTCGGGTCACTAGAGCAATGTTACTGTTCCGGGATTGACCCATTTTGGGGCGGCGTGTCAACGGTTCGTGTGGCTTGCGGCTTCGGTGCGGGATCATTCGACCAGTCCGACCAGGCACGCCGAACGCGGTTGTAGTTGATTTCCGGGTCATAAAGCGCGCCGCCATCGAGCCCGAGGTCCCGCGCTTCGGCCCTGCCCATGGCGGCCAGCAAGGTGAATCCGGCGACATAGGCATTGCGCCGTGCAGTGACCAGCCGCGACCGGGCCTGCAGCAATTCCTGTTCGGCATTGAGGATATCGAGAATAGTACGATTGCCGACGCTGTTTTCCGCCCGCACGCCTTCCAGGCTCAGAGTCGCCGCGTCGACCGCGACCTGGCTCGAACCGATGATTTCGTTGGCCGCCAGCCATGACTGGTAGGCCGACCGGGTCTGGGCGATGACATTGCGCTCGGCACCGATCTCCTGCTCGAGCGCGGCCCCTGCCCGCGCCTGGGCTTGGCGCCGCAGCGCTGCGGGACGACCGCCCTGGAACAAGGGGATCGAGCCGGAAAGGCCTACCGTAAGGCCGGTGCCGGACTGGGCGAGCGACACAGGTGAGCCAGCAATGCGCAGTGAACCCAAGGTGTTGGAATAGGAGCCGCCAACGACCGCGCTGAGCTGGGGCAGCCGGCTCGCGCCGGCGACGTTGATATCGTAGTCGGCAGCGCGCGAACGCTCTTTGGCAGCAAGGATATCGGGATTATTGTCGAGCGCGATATCGACAGCCTGTTCGGCGGTTGTGGGGAGGCCTGGCAGCGGTGGCGGCGGTTCAAGGCGGCCCGGTGGGTTGCCGATGATCTGGATGTAGCGTTCGCGCGCATTGGCGAGGTTGGCTTCCGCGGTGCGGCTGTCGCTGCGTGCAAGCGCGAGCCGGGCTTCCGACTGGGCGACGTCGGTGCGGGTGAGATCGCCAATCTCGAAACGGTCGCGCGTGGCTTGCAGGTTGACCGAGAGGACCTGAACATTGTTGCGGTTCAGGCCGACCACCGCCTCGTTGAGGATGACATCCATATAGGCGGCGACGGCCTGACTGAAAATGGACGATTCGGTGCCGCGCAGATCAGCTTGGCCGGCGTCCACACGGCGTTCGGCGGCGCGAATCTGGTTTTTGACCGAGCCACCCGAGTAAAGTGGAACACTGAGGTTGACCCCAGCATTCAACTGGCGGCTCGGACCTTCCAGGATCAGGCCGCTGCCGAGCGACGTCGAGCTATTGCCGGTTGGATCGACGATCTCGGTGTATGACGATGTGAGATTGGCTCCCGGCCGCCCGGCCGCCTTGGCAATCGGCACGGTTTCGTCAGTCGCGCGCTGATTGGCCCGGGCCGCATCAAGCGTCGGATTGGTCCGATAGGCCGATACGAGCGCAGAGCGCAGGTCATCAGCCAGCGCCGGAGCGCAAGCCGAGCCGATTCCGGCCAATAACAACAGATGCCGCGCGAATCGCGCCATACCTAGAAGCTCCAGCGCTTCGGCGCGGCGAATTGGGGCAGCACGGGAATGCCAAGATCGGCCAGCGGCATCAGCGCCACCATTCCGCCAGCCTTGCGACCAGTCGCCAGCCGGGTGACGCCGCGTTCAACCAGCCCGGTGACCAAGCGGCCGCTGTCAGCAAGTTGGCACGCGATCCATTCGGGCAGCTGTTCAATTGCGCCGTCGATGATGACCAGCGTGTAGTTGCCTTTGCCTGCGCCCTTGGTGGCCTCCCCTGGCTCGGCGCAATCAAGAGTGCCCACCAGCGGTCGCAACAATGCCGCAAGATACCCCAGACCGTCGCCGATCAGCAGTGCGGTGTCGCTGGGCTGGGGCGCCGCTTCGGCCAGCATCATGCCGTGAACCAGCGGCGCGGCCAGGAAGCGGCCCTGGCCCAGCGCCACGGTGCGGTCCGTATAGGCAGCCGCCCTGACCTCCTCCGGAACGAAGTCTTCGCGCGGCACGCGGGACATCGCGGCGAGCACCCATGGCTCGTTCACGCCGCTGGTACGCAGCTGGCTGTCGATCATTGCACGGCGGGCCTCAACTGAGGCAGCGGCGGGTTGCTGTCCGGTCATGGTCATAGGCAAATCCTTTGCGGGCCAGCCTATTGCACCCGCTGCGCGCTGGCACAATTGCCAATTGTGTCCGAAGATGTCGCAATCCTCAGAGAAAGCACCTTTGACCTTGGCCAGCGCGGGTGCTTATGGGGGCAGAAACCCGCCGCAGCAGGAGCGAATTTCATGGCAGACATGGTGACCATCCGCGAGGACGATCTGATCGAGAGCGTGGCCGATGCGCTGCAATTCATCAGCTTCTATCATCCGATGGATTATATCCGCGCGCTGGGCGAGGCCTACAAGGCCGAACTGGGCCCGGCGGCAAAGGATGCCATCGCCCAGATCCTGACCAATAGCCGGATGTGTGCAGAAGGCCACCGCCCGATCTGTCAGGACACCGGCATCGTCAATGTCTTCATCGAATGGGGCCAGGATTGCCGGCTTGAATCGAACCGCTCGCTGCAGGAAGTGGTCGATGAGGGGGTTCGCAGGGGTTACCTGAACCCGCAGAACAAGCTGCGCGCTTCGATCCTCGCCGATCCGGCGTTCACTCGCCGCAACACCCGCGATAACACCCCTTGCGTGCTCAGCGTGACTATGGTGCCGGGTGGCAAGGTCGGGGTCGACGTCGCGGCCAAGGGCGGCGGCAGCGAGAACAAGAGCAAGTTCAAGATGATGAACCCCAGCGACAATATCGTCGACTGGGTGCTTGAGATGCTGCCGCAGATGGGCGCTGGCTGGTGCCCTCCTGGCATGCTCGGTATCGGCATCGGCGGCACTGCCGAATATTGCATGCAGCTTGCCAAACAGAGCCTGATGGAGCCGATCGACATGGCCCAGCTCAAGCTGCGCGGCGCGCAGAACGACATCGAGGCGATGCGCATCGAGATTTACGACAAGGTCAATGCGCTCGGCATTGGCGCGCAGGGGCTGGGCGGGCTTTCGACCGTTCTTGACGTCAAGATTCTCGATTGGCCGTGCCATGCGGCGGGCAAGCCTGTCGCAATGATCCCCAACTGCGCCGCCACCCGTCACGCCCACTTCACGCTCGATGGCTCGGGGCCGACATTTCTCGAAACGCCAAAGTTGGATGAGTGGCCCGATGTCCATTGGGCACCTGACAAGGCCGCCAAACGCGTCAATCTGGATACACTTACGCAGGCTGAGGTGCGCAGCTGGAAGCAGGGCGACCGGTTGCTGCTCAATGGCAAGATGTTGACCGGCCGCGATGCAGCGCACAAGCGCATCCAGGACATGCTGGCAGCCCAAAAGGCCGGGGGAGGTGACCCACTGCCGGTCGACTTCAAGAACCGCGCCATTTACTATGTCGGGCCGGTTGACCCGGTGATGGGTGAAGTCATGGGGCCAGCCGGGCCAACTACAGCCACACGCATGGACAAGTTCACCGACATGATGCTCGATCTGGGTCTGCTGGCGATGATCGGCAAGGCTGAGCGCGGGCAGGGCGCGACAGAAGTCATCGCCAAGCACAAGGTCGCTTATCTGATGGCCGTCGGCGGGGCAGCCTATCTGGTGGCGCGGGCGATCCGCGAGGCCAAAGTTGTCGGCTTCGAGGACCTCGGCATGGAGGCGATCTACGAATTCACTGTCGAGGACATGCCAGTGACCGTGGCGGTCGATTCAGAAGGCAACAATGTCCACCAACTCGCACCGCTGGTATGGCGGGAGAAGATCGCGAAGGAAGGGCTGCTGGCCTAATCGCGCACACGGCCCTACATTCGGGCCGATATGGCCATTCTCATCCTTTTCCTGCTCGGCATCGGCAATTTTGCCATGCACAAAGCTGTGCTCGAAAGTGGCCATCCTATGCTGGGGCAGGCGCCATGGTTCTTCCATCTGCTCGGCGGGCGTTTCAGCCTGATGGTCGAATTCGCCATGTTGCTGGGGGCGATGCTGATGGTATCGCAGGGTTCGGCAGGCTGGGTCTGGGGCTATGCCGCCTATAGCGGGGTCAATGGCCTGTCGATGTGGCTTATCCTGTCGGGTAGGGTATGACAAAACCGGTATGCCTTTTTCACGTGAGTGACCTGCATTTCGGCCAGGAAGACCGCGCCGCGCTGGATTGGTTTGCCGGCGAAGTGGCCTCGCACCGACCCGACGCGGTGATCTTCACCGGAGATCTTACCATGCGCGGCACCGCGCGCGAATTCGCGGCTGCGTCCGAGTGGCTGGGATCGCTTGCGGTGCCGATTTCAATCGAGGCGGGCAACCACGACATGCCCTATTACTGGGCCATGGTCACCCGGCTGCTGCGGCCCTTTGATCGCTTCCAGGCGATGCGACAGGGATTGCATCGCGATCTGGCAGTGGAAGGGGTTACGCTGGTCTCGCTGCAGACGGTTACCCCGGCGCAGTGGCGGCTCAACTGGTCGAAGGGCAGGGTTGAGCGGAAAAGCCTGTCTGCGGCCCTGGCTGGTCTGGGCCAAGCAAAGGGTGCGGGGCTGCGATTGGTTGCCTGTCACCATCCGCTGATCGATGCCGATACCCACAGCACCGGATCCACCCGCGGCGGCAAACTTGCACTTGCAGCTTTGGCCAGGGCTGGCGCTGATGCGGTATTGTCGGGGCATGTCCACGACGCCTTCGATCTGGTGACCGAGACCGAAGGCGGGCCGATCCGCCTGATCGGTGCGGGAACCCTTTCCGAACGCCTGCGCGCGACAAGGCCGGGTTACAATCGGCTTGAATGGTCGCATGGAACGGGATTGCAGGTTTCGCCGC
>JBDSSP010000018.1:0-7151 GCA_039928735.1 Novosphingobium sp.
GCCGAGACGTGGAAAGGGCGGCGCAGCAGCTGGTGCGGCGAGACATTGCCGGGGTAATTCCTTAACCCCGCGCGAATATTCATTTCGCAATCGACGCCTGTTTCGCCAGAATGGCTGCCTTGCAAAAGGAAATGACATGGGTGAGTTCAAGGATCGCTATGGCCCCATCGCGCTGATAACTGGCGCAAGTTCAGGCATCGGCCTGGCTTTCGCCGAGGAATTGGCCGAGCGCGGCTTCGATCTGATCCTGGTCGCGCGGCGCGTCGACCGGCTGCAGGAGCTGACCGAAAAGCTGGAACGGCAGCATGGCACCAAAGTTTCGATCTGTGACGCCGATCTCTCGAGGGCCACTGCACCTGCGCATATTCACCAGCTGGTCGCCGGTCGCGACATCGGTTTGGTGATCAGCAACGCCGGCTTCAGCGTCCGCGGCCCGCACGAAAGCCTCGATCCGGATGAACTGACCGAGATGTTGACGGTCAATTGTCACGCACCGCTGCATCTCGCCCGGCTGTTCCTGCCTGCGCTCAAGGCGCGCGGCAAGGGAGCGTTCGTCATGGTCAGCTCGATCGAGGCGCTGATGGGCTGCCCGATGTCGGCAGCCTATTCGGCAATGAAAGCGCTGGTGCTGCATCTGGGCGAAGGGCTTTATGCAGAAGCGGCGGAAAGCGGCGTCGATATCCTGACCTGTTGCCCGGGAGCGACCAATACCGAGGCCGGGGTGCGCGCCGGGGTCGATATGTCGGCACTGGCAAATGTCCAGCAGCCACGCGATCTTGCGGTCATGACGCTCGAAAATCTGGCCAGTGGCCCGGCGTATTTCCCCAACGCTGCCTACAAGGCGCAGTTCGACGAGTTGTTGGCCATGCCAAAGCGCAATGCCTTGCTGGCAATGGCTTCGGCGATAAAGAGCAGCTGACCAACTCCGCGCCACTTGATAAATAATGCATTATCTGCGACGCGTCGTGGATGACCAGTCAACCTCTGAAAGGCAAGCGTGTCATCGAGCTCGGCACGATGATTGCAGCCCCCTTTGCCACTCATATTCTTGCCAGCCTCGGCGCCGAAGTGATCAAGGTCGAGCCGCCCGGCGGCGATACCACCCGTTCGCTGGTGCGCGGCGGGCCAAGCGGGACCATTGTTGCATATAGCCACAGCAAGAAGGCCATGTGCCTCGATCTGACAACGGATGGCGGGAAGGCAGTGTTTCGCAAGCTGGTGGCCAGCGCCCAGATCGTGATCCACAACCTCGCCCCCTCGGCAGCCCGCAAGCTGGGGGTAACGGCGGAGGACTGCTCTGCCGTCAATCCGGGCATCATTCATGTCCATATCAGGGGCTATACCCACGGTCCGCAGGCTGACGACCTGATGACCAACCCGATCGCCGAAGCCGCTACCGGTGCGATGGACGATCACCGCGTCGATGGCCGCCCGACGCGCTTCGGGCCAAGCTATCACGATCAGTTCGCCGGGACCTACGCGGTGATCCGTATTCTCGCCGCTCTGCTCGATACCCATGCCGACCGGAACATCGAGATCGGGCTCTATGAGACCGGGCTCCACCTCGCCGCGCGCGATCTCGCCGGTATGCAGCTCAAGACGCAATTGTTGGGGCGGCTGGAAAAGGAAGCCGGCGGCGAGTTTTCGATGCCGGGCTATGGCTCCTACCTTACCAGCGATGGCCGCTGGGTCTATCTGCTGATTCTTACCGATGCACACTGGGCAAAGCTGACCAAAGCACTCGCCATGCCCGAACACGGCGATGCGAGCCTGCTCAAATTGCGCGACCGCAAGGCGCAGCGCGAGCGGGTAGAAGCGGCAGTCAGCGCCGCGATGGGCGGGCTCAGCTATGCAGAAGCGGCGGCGAAATTGCGCGCTGCGGGGATAGGCTTCAACGAAGTCATGCCGCTCGAACGGGTGCTTGACGCGCCGCAAGCGCACCAGCCGGGCAAGCTGCGCGAACTGGATTTTCGCGGGCTGCATTTTGAAGTGCCGGAATTCCCGGGCCAGCGCGAAGTGAAGCCAAATCTGCCCCCGCCCGAGCTCGGCGAACACAGCGCAGAACTGCTGCGCGAACTGGGCTACAGCGAAGCTGAATGCGCCGATTTACTGGAATCGGGGGCGGTTGAAGCGTTTAATCCGGACAAATTTGTCTGGGCCCCGGTGCGGGACAAACCATGAGTCCCTTGCAGTTCAAGACCAAGGAAGAACAGGTCGCCGATTACTTGCGCGAGGCGATTATCGCCGGGCGAATCGAGCGCGGCGCGCGGCTGAAACAGCAGGAAATCGCCACCCAGCTCAACACCAGCATTACTCCCGTCCGCGAGGCACTGAAACTGCTCGAAGCGGAAGGCTATGTCACCGGCGACAGCTTCAAGGGCGCGATCGTGGCGCCGTTCGATATTGAGGCCTCCAGCGAAGTGCTGTCGTTGCGCATCCTGCTCGAAACCCGGCTTGTGAGGGCCGCGGTGGATTATGCCAGCGCGGCTGATATTGCCGAGCTTATGGTGCTGGCGGATGAATTCGCCAGCGCCTTCGCCAAGGGTGACAACGCCGCAGCGCGCGCCGCCAACTACCGCTTTCACCACCGCATGTTCGCCATCGCCCGGCAGCCGCAGACGCTGCACTTCGTCCAGATCCTGTGGGCGCGCTATCCGTTCGACCTGATCAACCGCCTGGCAGGACGCGTCAGCCGCGCGGCGGAAGAGCACGACCAGATACTCGCAGCGATGATCGCCGGCGACAGTGCTGCCGCGATGCTGGCGACGCGGCAGCATATCGAGGCGGGCTGGCTGGAACTGAGGAATTTTGTCGCATCGGATGGAGAGAGCCCCGCCCCATGAAACGCACCCTGTTCCTCGTCATGGACATGATGAACGACATCGTCGCCGAAGATGGCTTCAACGCGAAAACCTATGGTGTGCAGGTCAAACAGCGCGATGTCCTGGCGAACACCACCAAGGCTATCGCCGCCGCCCGCAAGGCCGGGGTCCAAGTGGGCTACGTCCGCGTCGGTTTTTCCAGCGATTATCGCGAATGTCCGCCCAATTCGCCGATCTTTTCCGGCGCGCGGGCCAATGGCATCTTCCAGCTCGGCACCTACGGAACTGAGGTCCATCCTGCACTCGCTCCGCAAGCGGGCGACTTCGATATCGTCAAACACCGCGTCAGCCCGTTCTACGGCACGTCGCTCGAACCCATCCTTCGCGCCAATGGCATCGAACGGCTCGTGCTGTGCGGCGTCTCGACCAACGGCGTTGTCCACTCCGGAGCGCGCGATGCGCATGATCGGGATTACGAAGTTGTTATCCTAGAGGACTGCTGCGCCGGGGTTACAGCGGATGAGCATATGCATGCCGTCGCGTGTCTGGGGCGGTATGGGAGTATTGTCAGCAGCACCGATTATGCCTGGTAGGAGCTGTGATTCTCAACGCAGCCAAAGCGGCACCTGACCGCCGCCAAGCACAACCTGATAGCCGGTGACCATTCCCATCAAGCTCCTGCCTTGACCGCGGCCAAGATAATGCATTATGCATGATGCTAGCATTTGAACCGAGAGCGCTCTATCGAGTCGCCACAAAAGGAACCCCCGCATGAGCAGCAACGAAACCGAAGTCGGCGGCGCACCCGCTGAGGGCAAGATCACTCCCGAGGCCATCAAGGCGGCCGAAAACATGATCGGCATGCAGCTGCGCCCCGAAGGTCCCTACATGCAGGATGCCTCCGAAGACACCATGCGCAACTGGTGCAACGGCATCGGCGATCTCAATCCGCTCTACCGCGATCTCGAGTATGGCCGCCTCTCGCGCTATGGCTCGATCATTGCCCACCCCAACTTTCCGATGGCATTCGGCTGGATCGGCCGCACCCGCTGGGGCCTGCCCGGCGTGCACGGCTTTTATGCCGGCAACGACTGGGAGCTGTTCCGCCACGTCCGCCCCGGCGACCGCATCACTGCGATCGAGCGCGTGGTCGGCATCGACGTGAAGGAATCAAAGTTCTCCGGCACGCTGGTGATGCAGTATGTCGAAGCCACCTTCGCCAACCAGTTCGGCGATGTCGTCGCCAAGGCGCTGGGAACCTGCACCCGCCACGAACGCAAGGCCGCGCGCGAGGCCGGCAAGTATGACGATATCAAGACCCACGAATATTCCGCCGAGGATTTCCAGCGCATCGACAACGCCATCCTCAATGAGGAGAAGAACATGCGCGGGGTCAACGTGCGCTATTGGGACGAAGTGCAGGAAGGCGAAGAACTGCCCGAAATCGTGCGCGGACCGCTCAGCCTGATGGACACCATGGGCTTCCTCGTCGGTTCCGGACGCGGCCACACCCACGGCGTGATCTTCAAGAACGCCGTCAAGCATCCCGGCCACTTCTTCCGCAATCCGGAAGCGGGCGGCGGCATCGAATATACCGGCATCGGCCACCACCGCGAATCGACCGCCAAGGAAGTCGGCGTGCCCGGCGTCTATGATTACGGCCCGCAGCGCAGCTCGTGGATGGCCAGCCTCGTCACCAACTGGATGGGCGATGCCGGTTTCCTCAAGCGCATCAGAACGCAAATGCGCGGATTCAACATCATGGGCGATTGCACCTGGGCCCGCGGCAAGGTTACGCGCAAGTATATCAAGGACGGCAACGCGCTGGTCGATATCGAGATCCGCGGCGAAAACCAGCGCGGCGAACTCACCACGCCGGGCCTCGCCACGGTGCTGCTGCCCAGTCTCAACCCGCAGCACAACGTGTTCTTCGACGGGCGCAATTGCGATCTCGATTTGCCGGTAGTTCGCTGAACCGCCGGGAGCTTGCGGCAATGTCCGATGCTCCATTGACTGACCTGCATATCGCCGTCCACGCATCGGGCGTGGCGGCGGCTTATGCGGCGCGGATGCTGCGCGGGATGGGCGCACGCGTGACCTGGGTCGAACCTGCCGGTGGAACGCCCTTGCGGCGCGAACCGCCGTTTCTCCCTGGCGACTCGCAGGTCAGCGCATTATTCGCCTATCTCGCCGCGGGCACGGCCAGCCAGACCTGCGATCTGCACAGTGAGGCTGGCCGCGCTGCGTTTGGCGCACTGCTCAGCCAGAGCGACTTCCTGATTGACGATACCCCGCTGGCCGATCGCGCCGCACTGGGTCTCGACGAAGCCACCCTCGCAGCGCGGCATCCGGACCTGATCCACGTCTCGGTGCTCCCGTTCGGCGCAACTGGCGAAAAGGCGCATTGGAAGGGCGAGGAAATCAATATCGAGCACGCTTCGGGCGAAGGCTATTTGCTGCCCAACGGCCTCTCGGTTGAACAGTTCCCCGATCGCCCGCCGGTAAAAATCCACGGCCACTTCGCC
Organism: Novosphingobium sp.; assembly: GCA_039928735.1. Taxonomy (GTDB): domain Bacteria; phylum Pseudomonadota; class Alphaproteobacteria; order Sphingomonadales; family Sphingomonadaceae; genus Novosphingobium. Next base: position 5,348 of record JBDSSP010000018.1, read on the forward strand.
GAAATGCAAGGCGGCCTCGCCGCTGCAATGGGCGCACTTGCGGCTTTGCGGGTGCGTGGACAAGTTGGGGGACAATATGTCGATATCTCCTGCCAGGATGCGATGCTCAGCGTCGGCGCCTTCGCCATCCAGCGCTTCGGCGATGGCTCGGTGGAACACCGCGTCGAGCGTAGCTTCCGCTACGGCGGGGTGCTGCCTTGCGCCGATGGCTATGTGGAGCTGTTGACGCTTGAACAGCGCCAGTGGGATGGGCTGGTCGAGCTGCTGGGGCGGCCCGAATGGGCGCTCGATCCTGCCTTGGCGGATTCTCTTGAGCGCAGCCGCCGCGGCCCCGAACTCAACCGCCACATCCGCGCCTGGGCAGCGGTCCGCAAGGTCGAAGACATAGTTCGCGAAGGGCAGAAACTTTCCGTGCCGTTGGCGAAGTACAACACCCCGGTCGAGGTGCTGCGCGACGAGCATGAGAAAGTGCGCGGGCTGTTTCAGCCGGTGAACGTTCGCGGCGCGGGGACGCTCGACATGCTGATCTCGCCAATCCAGTTCGACGGGAAGGCATCGACCTTGTGACCCGCCCGCTCCAAGGCATCCGCATTGCCGATTTCACCGTGCACAACGCCGGGCCGTTCTGCACCAACCTGCTCAGCCAGCTTGGCGCGGAAGTGATCAAGATCGAAAGCGCGATGCGCCCCGATGCGTTCCGCAAGCCGCACCCGGTCTATGGCCGGATGGGCCCGGCGACTTTCGATCAGGTCGCCTCGACCAAGCTGTCAGTGCGGATCAACCTCAAGCTGCCTGAAGGCGTCGCACTGGCCAAGCGGATCGTAGCCATTTCCGATGTCGCCGCCGAAAGCTTCCGCCCCGGTGTACTCGATAGGCTGGGGCTGGGTTTCGATGTGCTCAAACAGGTCAAGCCGGACATCGTGCTGCTCGCCGTGTCCTCCTCCGGGCAATATGGCCCGGACAAGCATTTCGCCGGCTACGCGCCGCTGTTCGGCGCCTGGGGCGGGCTTTCCGACCTGACCGGCTACGAAGACGGCCCGCCGGTCGAAATGCGTCATGTCATGGATCACACGGTCGGCATGAATGCAGCAGTCGCCGTGCTGGCTGCGCTGCACCGGCGCGATGCCACGGGCGAAGGCGCGCTGGTCGATGTCTCGGCGCGTGAAGTCGCCTCGTCGCTGCTCGGCGAGGCGCTGCTGTTGGCAGCGGCGGGCGGCGAGCCAAAGCGCATGGGCAACGATCACCCGCGCATGGCACCGCACGGGGTCTATCCGGCGCTGGGCGAAGACCAGTGGCTTTCCATCGCGGTGGCGAATGATGCGGAGTGGCAGGTGCTGGACTTGATTATCGGAGTGAGCGATCCGCGCTTTGCCACGCAGGCCGCGCGCCACGAGAACCGCCGCGAGCTGGACGAGGTTATCTCTCGCTGGACCGTAACTCTGTCTGCCGATGCTGCGGCGGAGCAATTACAGGCCGCAGGCATCGCCGCGCATGCCTCGTGGAATACCGTTTCCCTGACCACCGACAAGCACTTGCGGACGCGCCGTGCGCTCGTCACGGTGCAGGAGCCGGACGGCAAGGAGCGCGCCGCGGTCGGCGTGCCCATGCGGCTTTCCAAAGGCGCGGATATCGGCATAGATCGCGGCACGCCCCAACTCGGCGAGCATGAGGATTACGTCTATGGCGAGTTGCTGGGCATGACCCGCGCAGAGCGGCAGGCGCTGGAGGATAGTGAGGTAATTTACTGATGAGCGAATCCACGCCAATTCTCGGCTTTATAGGTTTGGGCGTGATGGGCGGCGGC
>JBDSSP010000019.1:0-13314 GCA_039928735.1 Novosphingobium sp.
GCGTGAGACGAAGCAAGTTTTACGATCGGTAACGGATTGGGAGCCGCAAGTCGGCCAACAGCGCCGCGCTGCGGGATATCCCTGAACAGGGAGACGAGTGCTGGGGGTTAGTGGCGGAGGGTGAGAGCCTGCGAGCGAACTCTCTCGGCGAAATACTGCGCAGCACATCGGTCGGGATCAAAAACCTGCGGGACAATGGACGTTATCTTTGAGCGGAACCCTATCGCGCCACGTCGGTACACTCACCACGATGCGCCTTACTCGGCACAATGAATTTGTCTGGGCTGCCAAAAGTCGGAAGGATACGTTCGCTCTCATGGACGAGTTCAGCCTATCGGTGACGCGCTTCACGGGGAGCCGGAGTTGTGGGCGATGAGGTTCGTCAAGCTCACCCGCCCGCTCGCGCAACCATGGCCAACCGCGCCGGAAATATCTGCCTTGGGTTAACCTCTTTAGAGTACGTCAGTTCCCGCCAACATAGCCGACTAAAAGTTGGCCGATTAACCGCCACGGAAGCTGTCGTATATTCATCGTTGCCAGAGGCGGCTCCCCGCCATGCGAGGAGCCACCCCTTTCAAATTTCCGTACGTTCAGCGAGGGTGATGGCGTCATCAATGTCGACGCCGAGGTATCGAACAGTATTCTAGATGTTGGTGTGACCCAGCAGGATTTGCACCGCGCGAAGGTTGCCGGTCGCCTTGTAGATCAGCGAAGCTTTCGTTCTTCGCATCGAGTGCGTCCCGTATTCCGATACGTTGAGGCCAACTGCACCGACCCACTCGTCGACTAACCGGGCATGTTGGCGGGTGCTGAGATGCCCCATATAATTGACGCGACTTGGGAATATAAAATCGTCGATCGACCCGCCGCGACGGTTAAGCCATGTCTGAAGCGTTTTGCGCGCTTCGGTCATCAGCTCGAATTGAACGGGCCGATGCGTCTTCTGCTGCATTACCGTCGCCCGATTTCGAATTGCACCGCTGGTGACGATATCCCCAATCTTCATCTTGACGATATCGCAGCCGCGCAGCTTGCTGTCGATCGCTAGGTCGAACAGTGCCCGATCCCGCAATCGTCGATGTTCGTCGAGGAAAAAGCGGATCGCCCACACGTCGCGCGGCTTCAGCGGGCGCTTCGCACCCACCATGTTACCGGCGTTCCACGGGCGACGCTCACGGGCTCCGGGATCAAGGTCTGATACTCCCATGACATATCTCCTTCGGCCTGAATGGCCAAAGGCATGATACTCCTGCTCTGATCGGTTAGTAGAATTCTTCGCGGCCGGAAATGGGTTGTATCCTGGCAGGGTGGCCTCTCGAGCCAAGCGCAATAGGCCGTCATTCGGTCAGATTTTCTGGCTACGATCGCGTTCGACCGGCGATTAGAAATTGCAAGGAGAGCTACGGTTGTTGAGAATTGCCGAAGTGCAATCGAGTTTTAGAAATCAACCCCTACAGCAGCGAAAGCGTGGAAGGATTGACCCCCTCGATCCTCGAAAGTCGGTCCGCCCGATGCGAGTAGGCGCAACGGGCCGGGCAGGTCATAGATCACGCCGATTCCCAGACTTGTGGCCGCGTGGCCGCCCAAGACATCTGCACCTTTCCGATCCGCCTCCACGCCGACCAAAAATTTGCTCCCAAACTGCCGAGTCACAGCGATTCCGCCGGTCCAGTAGTTGCGGTTGCCAGCGCCCGGATTGATGGCGCAACCGCCGCCGCCGAACACCGACCACTTGCCAAGATCTTTTTGCGCCCAGATTGGCAACAAAGCCGTGACATGGCCCGCTCCCAAACCCTTGCTCGCGGTTGGCAGGGTGATGCCGGGAAACACGGCAATCTGCAGGCCCGCCGCTTCGTCATCGTAGAAGCGGTATTTGACCGACACCGCCACGTCGCCTGCACCTGAAGTCCAACCAGATGTATTGTGGGTGTAAGCCACTGGCAGATCTAGGGTCAGCTGCACGTCCTTTACAGGCCCGTAATTGATCTCAGCGCCAAACGAGCCTTGGAAGTCAGTCCCACTGCCTTCGGCCTCGAACAAGGGTGCATAGATCTCCCAATGCCCCTCTCCAGTCGGCTCCGGGTCGTCGGTAAGAAATGGCGGACCAGCATGAGCTGCGGTCGCCAGCCAGGCAGCCGTGACAACTAAAGCGCTCAAAACCGTTCGAAGATATTTGATCAGTTCCTCGCTCCATCACTAGCACCGGGGTGCGCACCGGCGCGCTGCGGTAGCACAACGATCAACAGCAGGATCGCGGCCCCCAGCACCAGCGTGGCGATCGGTCGGCTCAGATCGAGCCCGCCCTTGGCAATAGGCTTGTCGAGAAAATCGCCGACTGTGGCACCCAGCGGGCGGGTAAGGATGAAGGCCGCCCAGAACAAGGCGACTCGGCTGAGCGAGGTCCAGTAGTAGAGCGCGACCAGCACCAGCAGCGCCACACCGAACACGGCTGCACCCCCGCCATAGCCGAGACCGGAGTCGGCAAACCAATCACCGAGCGCGGTTCCCAGGGTTTGCGAGAAGGTGATGGTGATCCAGTAGAACGTTTCTTCGCGGGGACTGACGATCGAATTGACCGAAATTGACCCGGTCGCCCTATACCAGATCAACAGCGATCCGAACACGCAGGCGAGCAGCAGCAAGGAACCGCCAAGATAGCCAATGCCGAGCGATCGTGTGCAGAAGTCGGCAAGCGTGGTGCCAGCCGTCGTCGAGGCGATAATCGTTGCCCAATAAAGCCATGGATTGAAGCGCCGGGTTTTGATCTGGACCCAGACTAGTGCCAACAACACCACTCCGAATATCGCCGTCCCCACCAGGTAACCGTTGAGCCCGGCTTGTCCCGCATCAGGCGAGGTTTCACCCAGCCAGCTCATCGATACAGTGTCGCCGCCGGTTTCGCCCAACGTGGTCGCTAGGATCTTGATTATCCAGAACCCCAGTGTGACGGCGGGAACTTTGGTCAGGGCTTCGCTTTTTGGCATCCTTGGCTTCCTTCAATTGGCCTGGTTTCGCAACATGCGTGCAAGAAGATCGTCCCGCAGCAGAAAATGGTGCACCAACGCCGCCGATGCGTGAACCAGTGCAACTAACAGGATTGCGTTTGCGCTCTGCTGGTGCCAGTTCGTCAATTGCTCGGACAAGGCATGTCGCTGGTCAGCACCATAACTTCCAAACGAAGGAATCTGGGCGATGGAAAACAAGCTGTCACCCCTGACCGAGGTGTTGGCCAAGCCAAGACCCAGGGTAGTAATGATCGCAACGTATAACAATCCATGGATCAGAGTTGCCGCGCGGTCCCACCATTTAACGGTCCGCACAAACACAACGCCATGCGTTCGGCGCCAGTAGAGCCGGTATGCCGTCAATACGACGAGTAGCACTCCGAACGCGATATGCACCGAACGCGCGTCCACTCGTATCGGGCCGCGCGGAAACCAGTCGATAGCGTGGGCCCCGCCCCACATTAACAACACGAGCATGGCCGTGGCCCAATGCAAGCGCCGCGTGGTCGAATCGTAGCGCCGTTGCGGCGCTGTTTTTCTGCCTTCGCTGTTGGGCATGATGCCTCATTCAACCTTTCCGGATCGACGGACTGCAACAGTCAAACGTCTCGCCTCACAGCCGATTTGGGCCGCTGTCAGTCGAGCCGCCAACTCTCTCAACGCAATGGCATCGCCCGTACCGGTCAGAGTTTGACCTTGGCGGACACGAACCAAGTTCTGCCGATGACATCATATAGCGCGGGGTCGGTACGGAGTGACGCTGCGCTCACATAGGGCGGGGCTTTCTCGGTGAGGTTGGTTACCCCGGCGCCAATCGAGAAATGCTCATTGAATGCGTAATGAGCATCAAGATCGAAGTAGTTATAGGCAGCGACCCCGGCCGTAGTTGCTGCAGGATTTACGACCCGATCGACGTGCTTCATGCCGCCAATATAGCGCCAGCGCACGGTACCCGAAAAGCCTCCGTTCGAGTAGGTCAGCCCGGTGTTAGCCTTCCACTTGGGGTGCGAGATGTCGCCGCTGCCGCTGTCGAAGCCAACGCTGCCAGCGTAGTTGAGAGTGGGCGAGCCGAACAGTCCGGTAACCTTGTAATCCTTAAGGTAGGAAACCACCGAATTGATCGCGAATTTGCCCGCACCTGTCGACATTCCCAGCGCGTCGAGACCAAAGCTCCAGTTCAGCTGCGTATCGATCCCGCTGATCGTATATCTGCCAAAATTGAACAGGCCCTGCTGGCTTGAGACAATTGTGCCGGTTGCCCCATCGCGCTGGATGCGCTGGCAATAGGCATTGCTGGCCGCATAGGTCGGGTTGCTGATCCCATCCGAATTGTAGCAGCGCGGCAAGATCGACGTGAGCGCGAGCGAGCCGATCGCATCCGAAATCTTGATGTTGTAATAGTCCACCGAGATCTGGAAATTACGGAACATCGGGCTGCTGGATCGGGGTGCGATAGCCACCCCGACGGACCAGGTATTGGCCTTCTCGGGCGTCAGCAGGGCGTTGCTGCCATCGGTTCCTTGAACCGATGGAGAGCCGTAGGTGTAGGAGTTGATCAGCGCCGAAGGCACGCCTTGCGCGAGGCAGAGCGTCTTGACCTGCGCGCCATTGGCACCGGTACGGAAGGTGCTGCCCACATCGCACGGATCACCTGCAGTGGGTGCGTTCCCAATATTGAGCTGGGTGTTGGTCGTGGGACCGAACAGATCACCTAGGCTCGGCGCACGGATCGCCCTCGAATATCCGCCGCGGAAGCGGAGCTGATCGATCGGGGCCCAGCTGAGATCGGCCTTCCAAGTGCTCTGGGCAGAAAAGGTGTCATACTTGGAGTAGCGATAGCCCAGATCGAGCGAGAGCTCCTTGGCGAAGGGCTGGTCAGCGAACACCGGCACCAGCAGCTCGCCGAACAGTTCCTTGACTTTCTGCCGTCCGGAAGCGGCGGAGATTGATCCGAACGGCAAGGAGTCGCTGGTGATAAACGCATTGTCGGGCTGATAGTTGAAGCTGGTCTCACGGTAGTCCGCACCCAAAGCGAAACTCAGATCGCCGCCCGGCAGCTTGAGCAGCGAACCTTGCAAAGTGGCCTGAACGATCTTCTGGGTCTGGGTGTTGATGTTGTGATCGGTGCGACCGGCATATTCAAGGCAGCCAGCGCTGAGTGGATGGTTGCCCAGCGGGTTCCACGCGTAGCCGATGCAGGTTCCGCCATTGCCCGAATAGTTTGCGGTTCCGTTGAGGATCGTTGCGATCCGCGACGAGCTGGCATCGCCCGCAGTGTTGTTGACGAACTGGGTGTGGCCGAGTGAACCATAGATATCCCATTTCAGGCTGGTCCCGGCGACATCGCCCTTAACCCCGAAGACCGCCTGCCAAACGTCATATTTGAACGTCTCGACCCGGTTGCCGAACGGCGCCAGCAACGCGGTGACTCTCAGGTTGCCAGTCGCGGGTGTGCCCGAGTTGAGGATCGACATCAGAGTGGCATTGCCCGAGATATACGGGTTGTTGAGCGGAATACTCAGCGTCAGGGCACCTGCTTCCTTGGTCGAGCCTGGACCGGTCTGGTCAATCGCCGAGGATTCCATGAAGTTGAACTGGACGTAAGTGGTGACGTGATCGGTCAGATCGTAGTCGGCATTGGCGAAGACGTTGTATTTGGTCAGCGGCACTTGCACCGCAAACAGCTGACCCAGCGCCACCTGTACCTTGTAGCAGCGCGAATCGAGGTCGCCGTTACCGATGTTTACGCCGGTGACCACGCCCAGCCCCTTGTAGTTCTGGACGCAGTTTGGCGCTGCCTTGGTGGTGAAGATGGTCCCATCGGTATTCACCCCGATTGAACCATTGAACGCACCGGACCCGGCAATGGGCGTAGTCCCGGCATAGCCTGCCAGGACCGCGTTCACAGCGGCAATCGTCGGCGCGCCGCCGCCATAGTTTCCGGCATTGATCATGCCTTCGGGCGGACGGGCCAGCTCGCGAGTGTCGGTGAAGAAGGCGCGGTCGGATCCCCGCACCGTCGCGCGATCCGCATAGCCAAACGACAGCATGGCGTGGCCGCGCCCATCGGCGAAGCTTCCTCCGACGACGCCGCTGATCTGGTTGGTCGCACCGTCGCCATGGGTCGTCGCGCCATGCTGAACATCAAGCTCAAACCCGCTGAACTTGCGCTTGAGCTTGAAGTTGACGACGCCTGCGACAGCATCCGAACCATAGGCTGCAGATGCCCCGCCAGTGATAACTTCGACGTTTTCGATCAAAGCGGTTGGGATCGTGTTGAGATCGATGGCGCCACCGGGGGAGGATGACACCATCCGGCGTCCATCGAGCAGAACCAGCGAGCGGTTGGGGCCAAGGCCGCGCAAATCGCTGTAGGATTGCCCACCGGCAAATCCGAGCGCCCCTTGCACATCGCCGCTGCCTTCACTGGCGCCTTGGCTGGCCGCAAACTGCGGCATCTGTCCGAGCACGCCATCAAGCGAGGGCGAACCGGCGGCCTTGATTGCCGAGCTGTCGATGGTCGAGATCGGGCTTTCGGACTTGAAGTCGCGCCTTGTGATGAGCGAGCCGGTAACGATGATCTCGCTGGCTTCAGGCTGGGAATCATCAGTGCTTGCTGCTGGCTGATCGGCTGGCTTGGACGGCGTGTCTTGCGCCAGAGCGGGGACGGCGAGGCCCGAGAGGGCGATCGCGCTCGCACTGCAAGCAAGCAACGTCCGGCAAATATTTCGGTTCATGGTTCCCTCCGGTTGGACCGTTGCGATCCTTAACGCTGGTCAAGATTGACGCGGGCAACCTGCGCGGGTCGGTGCGGAGCAGCAATCCGTCATATGTCTCAGGGAGGCAATTGTCCCAATGCTGCGTCCGGCAGATGACGGACTTACCACTAGAAACGCAGTTCTTCGAGGAAGTGTGCGGAAAATTCTGAGCGGTTGGGGATTCCAGATTTGGCATAGATTGCCTGGGCCTGTTGCCGGACGGTGCGCTCACTGGTCCCGCGCGCTGCGGCGATTTCTTTGAACTGCAATCCCTTTAGGATCATCCAACCAATTTCCAGTTCGGCGCTGGAAAGCCCCCATGCTTCCATCTGGCGGGCGATTGCGGTGCGCTCACCGGCATTGTCATGATCGCTCGAATCCCCTTTTGAATTAAGCTGCGTGCGAATTTGATTGAGAGCGTCGAGGGCTCGCCTCAGTTCGCCAGCCTTGATCCTCGCAGATCGCCGCTGCCAGGCTACCGCCAACGCCAACGAGGCGGAAATTGCGAATCCCAGCAGCGCATAACGCCAAGGCCGAACCAACAGATCACGTAGCCCTCCACCCCAACGCGAATCGCCAGGCGAACCGGACAGCAACGCCTTGACCATCTGGCGGTCCGCCGCAATTTTAGCTTTGAACCCAATTTGCGAACCGCTCGGCGCTCGCCAGTTTTGCGCGGCAAGTTCGCGCGCCCAAGCGGGGCTGGCGAGCAAGTGTGAGAAGGCGAGGTTTATTGCAAGGCGCTGAGCCTTGGGCGCTTTTGGCGAGACAAATGCTCCCTTCCAATCGCTCACCACCAGATCAAACCCGGTTTCGCGCAGCGTTGGCAAAGCGATACCGGGGAAACGGTCCGCTGTTGAGATTGCCAGCAGGCGCAGCTTGCTTCGACCGGGGTAAGAGGCAAATTCTTCATAGCTGCGAATGGCGACGAATTGGGGGCCATTGGACAAACGATCGAGCACTTGTTGGCCCCCGCCAGGAACGGCGATGAACCTGAAATGGTCATGGGCGATGCCCAGCTTTGCCGCCATCGCCCACAGCAGCACCTCATCCGCGCTGCCGGGCGAGCCGCCGACCCAGGTAAGCCGGTCGGGATCGGCGCGCATTGCTTCGATCAAATCACCGACAGTGTGAATTGGGCTGTCGCTCCTAACACTAATGGCCAAGGCAACTTCGCTGAGCTGACACACCGGCTCCAAATCCAAGAGCGAGACCAGCGAATGGTTCTCTGCTTCGGCGCCCAGGATCGTAACGCCGCCGATGAAAACGGTCGGCTCGCTCAAATCGGCCTGCCCTTCGAACTGCGCGAGGCCGATCAATCCGCCCGCACCGGGCGACCGGAGGATTTGGACTATGCGAACGATACCTTCCGCGCGAAGCGCCGCCGCCACTGATTGCGCAGTTTTGTCGAAGCCGCCACCAGCCGAAGCAGGGACGATGATAACCAGGTGGTCGAGCACAGGTGCGGCAACACTTGGGGCAGACACCAGCAGCAGCGCAAACGCGCAGATGATTTTCAAGAAGCGCAGTTTAGCTTCCTCCCCCGGTGCGTCGGTTTAGCGGCCTTGTCATAGCATAAGCAAGGCCTTGATCGCTCGATTGCAGGGGCCCGATAGGTCATCTGGCGGATTGGCCTGCCAGAATGGCACTCTTACCCGTCGCGGTGCAGAACAGAGGACCGGTCGTTAGCTTAACCGGCGGAGACGAAAATTGAACAATCCTCACGACGGTACGGCACCGGCACGCAGCACCATTATTGGCAAAGTGTTGCGGGTCGCCAGCGGCAACTTCCTGGAACAATACGACTTCTTCGTATACGGATTCTACGCGACCTATATCGCCAAGGCTTATTTCCCCGCCAACAGCGAAACCGCCTCGATCATGCTGTCGCTTGCAACATTCGGGATCGGTTTCCTGATGCGCCCCATCGGCGCGATCGTGCTGGGTGCTTACATCGACCGGGTCGGGCGGCGGCAGGGGCTGCTGGTTACCCTTGGGATCATGGCGATCGGAACGCTTACGATAACGCTCACGCCGGATTACTCACGGATCGGCCTGTTGGCCCCGCTGATCGTTCTGCTGGGACGTTTGCTGCAAGGGTTTTCGGCGGGTGCCGAACTTGGCGGTGTATCGGTTTACCTGTCAGAGATTGCCACGCCGGGCCGGCGTGGTTTCTACGTAGCGTTTCAATCGGCCAGCCAACAAGTCGCGGTCCTGGCAGCGGCTCTGCTGGGTTTTGCCTTGACCCTCAACATGACCGAGGCCGAAATGGCAGACTGGGGCTGGCGCATCCCCTTGGGCGTGGGCTGCGCGATCATCCCGCTGATTTTCTGGCTGCGCGGATCGCTACAGGAAACCGATGCCTTTATACATCGGGAGCACCGCCCGCACAGCTTTCGTGAAGTCTCGGCACTTTTGGTCGCGAACTTCCGCCCAATCCTGATCGGTATGATGCTTGTCGCATTTACCACCACGTCGTTCTACATGATCACCGCTTACACCCCGACCTTCGGGAAGGCCGAACTGAAGCTCGCTCCGAATGCGGTTCTGGGGGTTACGGCCGCAGTCGGATTGGCAAACCTATTCTGGCTTCCAGTCGGCGGGGCACTCTCCGATCGCATCGGAAGGTTTCCAATGCTGTTCGCGATGCCGCTCGCGGCGTTGCTGACTGCCTATCCCTTAATGTCATGGCTGGTTGATGCCCCCAGCTTCTTCAGGCTTCTGATCACGGTCCTTGTGCTGTCGACCTTCTATGGAATTTATAACGGTTCGATGGTGGCGTTCCTGACAGAATTCATGCCCCCGTCCATTCGCACCGCAGCGTTTTCGCTGTCATATAGCCTTGCCACCGCCGTGTTCGGCGGGTTCACCCCGCTGGTCGCGACCGCCTTGATCAAACAGACCGGAGACAAGGCCATTCCCGCCGCATGGCTGGGCTTCGCTGCCGTCGTCAGCATCATAGGTGCTTTGCTTGCCCGCCGGTCCCATGCACTATCCAACGGAACTTCAGCGGAGTTACCGGCATGATGCCGCGGTATGCCAGCCACTCGGTTGCGATTTGCGTCTCTGCTGCGCTGGTAATGATCGCCTGCTTGCCCGGTCTGGCGCGGGCCAGGCTTGACGCAGCTCCAGCACAATTCTTTCGCCTGCAATCCGCAGTCAATTTGCCGGGCAAGGATCCCGATTGGGACTATCTGGCCTATGATACCCAGCGCGGACGCCTGTTTATCGCGCGCAGGGACGCCGGCCTGTGGGTGTTCGACACGCGCAAGCAGCGCCTCATCCGCAAGATCGGTTTGACCAATGGCGCTGGCGCAGCGCTGCTGGTGCCTTCGCTCAATCGTGGATTCGCGATCAATGAAGACGGATCGCTTACGGCCTTCGATCTGGCCAGCCTGGCACCTTTGCGGCGCGTAAAGATCGCCGCTGATGCCGACGCAGCCAGCTATGATCCTGTCAGTGGCCGGATCGCGGTGATCTCGTCAGACAGCCGCAAGGTCACATTTGTCGATCCTCGCAGCCTTGCCGTAATCGGCACAGTCGAATTGGAAACCACCAAGGCCGATGGTTCGGTTGCTGATGGACGCGGCGCGATCCTGCTCAACGAACGTGATCGCAACGCCCTTTTGAAGATCGATGCCAAGACAATGAAGGTCGAAGCGGAGTGGCCAATTGTCGGCTGTTCACAGCCAACTGGTATCGCTTACGATGATGCCGCTCACCGCGCCTTCATCGGGTGCCGGGGCGACCATCCGGTGCTGGCGATTGTCGATGGCGACAGCGGCGCTACGATCATGACGCTGCCGCTGGGCCGTGGCAACGACGGCGTGGTATTCGATGCGACGCGCAAACGGATTTTCACCACCAACGGCGTCGACAGCAATCTGGTCATTTTCAAGCAAGACGACGCCGATCAATATCGGATGGAGCAGGCGGTAACGACAAGGCCCCAGGCACGAACAATAGCCTATGATCCCAATTTGCAGAGGGTTTTCAGCGTAACGGCGGAGGGCGTGCTCGACCCGGCCAAACCCGCCAACTCCGGTCCTTCACCTTTTTACCCCAATAGTCATTACGCTGGCAGCTTTGTGGTGCTCACATATGCTTTGGACAATCGCTAACCTAAATCCCAACAATTCTCAATCCAATGCCGGGCGTGGGTGAAATGTGTGCACGTATAATGCGCTCTTGGGCTCAAAATGATGGTGTTGAGAATGCCTGATTTGGGCAAAATCAGGTCGAAGGCAAATGTTCGAGTTTGATAAATGGGCGCGTGAGCTGCGATGTCCTAGATCTCGCGAAATTGGCCATCTCGTGGTTATGAACGAATGGCTGCCTGGCGCGGCTTGCCATTAAACCTGCCGTTCCGGACTGTCCAACCAGCGCACACTCGAAGTCCGTCGCTTCAGAGGATCATTCAATCCGCGCCTTGGCCGTTTTCCGGAACACCACACTGCCGATACCGGTCAGCGCCAAGACGACGGTCAAGACTTCGGCCTGGGTCAGACCCTCGGGCAGAATGCCGAGCGCCGCGGCCAGGCCCCACAGGCTGCCGATAACTCGGGTCTAGATGGCCTTGGACGCCCACAAGGGTTTCAGGTCTCCATGTCGTCTCTCCAAAAAAACGCTCGCGAAAATCGCGGATGGCTTGGTTGGTGATGCGCTCCGATCATGCAACGTTGTTGGACAGTGCCCCGTTGGCGGCGGGCTGGATACGCGTCGCGGATGCCAGCGATCTCCGGCCCCGGTTTCTTCAGTCGTCGAAGAACCTATCCCCTGGATCGCTATCGCCAGGCAGGGCGATCAAGAAGTCGTAGTCCTGCCGATTGAACATCCACGGCAGGCTGATATGTCCCCTGTCGACCTGCACACGCGAACGGCTCGATGGTGAGAAACCCAGTTCGGCACCGGCTTTAAGCATAATCTGCGCCTGCTTGTTGAGGATCGCGAGATAGGGTGATTGCAGCGGTAGGCCCGCGTTGGGCGATTTTGTCAGCAGACCGTATTGCGTGATCTTCTGGGCAGCCTCGCGGTGCAGATCTTCCGCTACCACCCAGATCGCCAGCACTGAACGGTCCAGGCATTTGAGAAGACCAAACGGGGAGTTGGTCACGGCATAGGACCAGCCCTCGCGCTGGCTCTCGCTCATCCAGTCAGGCGGGGCATTAAGATCCCCTTTGGGTCTGGGCTCATTCTTATTCAACGGGCGCTTGCCGGGGTTGCCCTCCAGCTCTTTCAGGTGCGTGGGCTTGGGCCGGCGGCCGCGCACTAGGACGCGTCAGCCGGCCGGGATGACCGGTACGTTCGCTGTGAGCCGGAGGAATTGCGGACCCCTTGCCTCATGTCTCTCGCGTCCGGGCAATGTGATCGAATTTTGCCCCACCTTCTTCCCGTGTGGCTGCCCGGCCGGTCAGGTGCTGCCAGCGCAGTACAGCGACATCGACATAGGCGGGGTTGAGTTCGATCCCGAAGCAGATGCGGCCGCAGGTCTCGGCAGCGATGAGCGTGGTCCCCGAGCCCATGAACGGTTCGTAGACCGCCTGACCCATGCTGTTGTTGTTGAGCATCGGCCGGCGCATGCATTCCACCGGCTTCTGGGTGCCATGCTCGGTCTGGGCATCCTGCCCCTTGCTTGCGATTGGCCACACCGTGGTCTGCTTGCGATCGCCCGACCAGCTGCCCTTCCCGCCCGACCTGACCGCATACCAGCAGGGCTCATGCTGCCAGTGATAATGCCCGCGGCTCAGCACCAGCCGCTCCTTGGTCCAGATGATCTGGCTGCGAATATCAAAGCCGGATGCGATCAGACTGTCGGCAACAGTAGTGGCATGGAGTGCCCCGTGCCAGACATAGGCGACATCGCCTGGAAACAGCGCCCAAGCCTCGCGCCAGTCCGCACGATCGTCGTTGAGGACCTTGCCGGTGCGGCGGGTCGATGACGCGCCGACCTCGTTTCGCCAGGCGGGATCATACTCGACGCCGTACGGGGGATCGGTGACCATCAGGTGAGGCCGAACCGTCCCGAGCAGATGCGCCACGTCGGTGGCCGAAGTCGAATCCCCGCAGAGCAGGCGATGCGGCCCAAGCTGCCAGAGGTCTCCTGTCCGGCTGATCGGCGCAGCGGGCACCGGCGGAATCTCATCCTCGCCGTCGGCCGCTTCGGCTGATCCGAGCAGGCGCTCAAGCTCGGGCGCGTCAAACCCGATCAGCGCGAGGTCGAACGCGAGGTCATTGAGATCAGTGAGTTCGGCAGCGAGCAGGTCTTCGTCCCAGCCGGCGTTGAGGGCCAGCTTGTTATCAGCGATGACGTAGGCGCGCTTCTTGGCATCCGACCAGCCAGCGGCGACCATCACCGGCGCCTCGGCAAACCCGAGCTTGAGTGCGGCCTCGATCCGGCCGTGCCCGGCGATGATCGTGCCCGCCTCATCCACCAGCACAGGATTGGTCCAGCCCCACTCGCACATCGAGGCGGCTATCTGATCGATCTGCGCCGGGCTGTGGGTGCGGGCGTTCCGCGCCAGCGGGATCAGCCTATCGATCGCCCAGCGCTC
>JBDSSP010000020.1:0-9017 GCA_039928735.1 Novosphingobium sp.
AGCACGCCGGGATTGCGCCCCGCCGCCTTGATCCGCCGCCAGGCCTTTTGCGGATCGTTGCGATAGTTTTCCGGATCGGCGAGCTTTTCCATCTCGGCATCGAGCCATTCGCCGCGCCCGGTCTTGCGCAGGCGGGCAAGAATCTTGGGGAAGATCTTGGACAGATGCGTCACGTCGCCGATGGCGTATTCGATCTGCCGCTCCGTCAGCGGGCGGCGCGACCAGTCGGTAAACCGCGCGCCCTTGTCGACATCGATGCCGAGCCATGATTCGACCAGGTTTGAATAGCCGATCTGCTCGGACTGACTGATCGCCATGGTCGCGATCTGGGTGTCGAAGATCGGATGCGGGGTGCGGCCAGTGAAATTGTAGATAATCTCGACATCCTGCCCGCCCGCATGGAAGACCTTGAGCACGTCCTCATTGTTGGTGAGCAGCTCGTAAAGCGGGGTCATGTCGATGCCGGGCGCCAGCGGATCGATCGCCGCTGCTTCTTCAGTATCGGCGATCTGGATCAGGCAGAGCTCGGGCCAGAAGGTGTTTTCGCGCATGAATTCGGTATCGACCGTGATGAAATCGGCCTTGGCGAACCGGGCGCAAAGCTCCGCGAGTTCGCCGCTTTTCGTGATCAGGGGATGAATTTTCAAAACGGCTTTTCTTTTGGGTTTAGACCCGTGCGGGCCTGTGGCTTGACAAAGAGACGGCCATCGCCTGTTAGCCGCAGCTTCCCCCTGCCTGATTGCAGTCCGAATGGAAAGAGTTTCGATGCACGTCTATCGCTCACACACCTGCGGCGCGCTGACCGCCAGCGATGTCGGGCAGACCGTCCGCCTGTCCGGCTGGATCCACCGCAAGCGCGATCATGGCGGCGTGCTATTCGTCGATCTGCGCGATCACTATGGGCTGACGCAGATTGTCGCTGATGCCGACAGCCCGGCGCTTGCCGTGCTTGAAGGGCTGCGCGTCGAGAGCGTGGTGACCATAGATGGCAATGTGAAGGCCCGTAGCGCAGAGACCGCCAACGCCAATCTCGCGACGGGCGACATCGAAGTTTATGCCCGCGGCGTAACAGTCCAGTCACGCGCCGAGGAGCTGCCGATGCCGGTGGCCGGCGAGCAGGAATATCCCGAGGATATCCGCCTCAAGTACCGCTATCTCGACCTCAGGCGCGAGAAGGTTCACGCCAACATGATGCTGCGCTCGAAAGTGATTTCGAGCCTGCGCGCCCGCATGGTGGCTCAAGGCTTCAATGAGATCCAGACCCCGATCCTGACCGCCTCCAGCCCCGAAGGCGCGCGCGACTATCTGGTGCCGAGCCGGGTCCATCCGGGCAAGTTCTATGCGCTGCCGCAGGCGCCGCAGATGTTCAAGCAGCTGCTGATGGTCGCGGGCTTCGACAAATACTTCCAGATCGCACCCTGCTTTCGCGATGAGGATGCGCGTGCCGATCGTTCGCCGGGCGAGTTCTACCAGCTCGATTTCGAGATGAGCTATGTGACGCAGGACGATGTGTTTGGTGCCATCGAGCCGGTGCTGGCCGGCGTTTTCGAAGAGTTTTCCAACGGGCGCACGGTGACCCCGGCGGGCACCTTTCCGCGCATTCCGTTTGCGGAATCGATGCTCAAATATGGCTCGGACAAGCCCGACTTGCGCAATCCGATCGTGATCCACGACGTCGGCAGCCATTTCGAAAAGTCGGGCTTCGGCCTGTTCGAAAAGATTGTCGGCAGCGGCGGAACTGTTCGCGCGATCCCCTCGCCGGGCACAGCCGACAAGAGCCGCAAGTTCTTCGACGACATGAACGAATGGGCGCGCAGCGAGGGACATGCCGGGCTCGGCTATGTTACGCGCAAGGCTGGCGAGTTTGGCGGTCCGATTGCGAAGAACCACGGCGAAGCAGGCATGCTCGCGCTATACGAAGCGATGGGTCTTGGGCCTGACGACGGCTGTTTCTTCGCCGCGGGCAAGGAACTGCAGGCCGCAAAGCTGGCCGGCGCCGCACGCACCCGCGTCGGCGAGCAGCTTGGGCTTATCGCGGAAGGCGAGTTCAAATTCTGCTGGATCGTCGATTTCCCGATGTACGAATACGACGAGGACGCCAAGAAAATCGATTTCAGCCACAACCCCTTCTCGATGCCGCAGGGCGAGCTCGAAGCGCTCGAGACGATGGACCCGCTGGACATCAAGGCCTGGCAGTATGACATTGTCTGCAACGGCGTCGAACTGTCGTCCGGCGCGATCCGCAACCACCGGCCCGATATCATGTACAAGGCCTTCGAAATCGCCGGCTACACTCGCGAGGACGTGGACACGAATTTTGCCGGCATGATCAACGCCTTCAAATACGGCGCTCCGCCGCATGGCGGCTCCGCGCCGGGCGTCGACCGTATCGTCATGCTGTTGGCCAACGAGGCGAATTTGCGTGAGGTCGTGGTGTTCCCGATGAACCAGAAGGCGGAAGACCTGCTGATGGGCGCACCGGGGCTGGTTTCTGCCAAGCAGCTGCGCGAGCTGAATATCCGGCTGGTGGAGCAGCAGCCTAAAGCATAGCTTGTCGGAACTGTGAAACTGTGGTACACAGTCTCACATGAAGAACGTCACCATCGCTCTCGATGACGAAACCCACCGCAAGGCCCGCATCCGCGCGGCTGAGCTGGGCACGTCGTTGTCTGCTTTGGTGAAGGATTATTTGACCAGGCTGGGCGGTGAAGCGCCCGCTGTTTCAGGAGTGCGTGAGATGCAAATGCCATTCGCCGCTGCTGCTGCAGCTGAAACCGGCCCGCCGTGGCTGGTTGATGGCAAATGGGTCTATACGCGCGACGGCAAGCCCCGCCAGCCGGGGGCTCTGCGTGGCAAACACAAGCCGGTCACACTCGAAGACCTCGAGACACCTGATTGGCTGATCGAAATCATGGAACACTGGGACGAAGCCGACTTCGACCCTATGCCGTGAAGTTGCTGCTCGATACGCATTCGCTGATGTGGTGGTTCAAGGACGACCCCAACCTGAGTCAGCGAACCAGATCGATTATCGCGGACAAGCGAACCGCAGTGCTGGTCAGTTCTTACAGCTTCTGGGAAATGTCGATCAAGTACCGGCTGGGTAAGCTTGATGACATTGGTTCGGATATGATGAGCGAAGCTCGGTCCAGCGGCTTTGTCATAGTGGATTTATCCGAGTCTCACCTGCGATGGCTTGAGGCTTTCGAACCTCAGCCGGGACACAAGGACCCTTTCGATCACATTATTCTCGCGCAAGCGGTAGTGGAGGACGCAATACTCGTGACCAGCGACCGCCGGTTGCTTGCATACGATGTGCGCACTCTCCCCGCATAGTGGACTTGCCCACGCAACTGACTTCCCCTAGAGCGCGCTGCGCATATCGGGCCGCGCTGGCCCACCGTCCAATCCCCACGCCGAGTCCTGTCGAAGGGCGTGCTGGATCCACCTGGCAGGTGGAGACGCGTATCCATGGCCAATGTCACCGTTATCGGCGCCCAGTGGGGCGATGAGGGCAAGGGCAAGATTGTCGACTGGCTGGCCAGCCGGGCCGATGCCGTGGTGCGGTTCCAGGGCGGGCACAATGCCGGACATACGCTGGTGGTCGGCGGCAAAACCTACAAGCTCAGCCTGTTGCCGTCAGGCATCGTGCGCGGCACGCTGTCTATCATTGGCAATGGTGTGGTGCTCGATCCGTGGCACTTGCGGGACGAGATCGCCAAGCTGGAAAGCCAGGGCGTTTCGATTACCACAGCTAATTTCGCCATCGCCGATAACTGCCCACTGATCCTGCCGATCCACCGCGAGCTGGATGGTCTGCGCGAAGCCGCGGCAGGCGCAGGCAAAATCGGCACCACCGGACGGGGCATTGGCCCGGCCTATGAGGACAAGGTCGGCCGCCGCGCCATCCGGGTCTGCGATCTGGCGCACCTCGATCATCTCGAACCGCAGCTTGACCGGCTCTGTGCGCATCACGACGCGCTGCGCGCCGGGTTCGGCCAGCCGCCGGTTGACCGTGCTGGCTTGCTGGCAGGGCTGCGCGAAATCGCGCCTTCCGTGCTGCAATATGTCGAGCCGGTGTGGAAGCGGCTGAACGAAGTGCGCAAGACCGGCAGCCGCATCCTGTTCGAAGGCGCGCAGGGCGTATTGCTCGATGTCGATCACGGCACCTATCCGTTTGTCACCAGCTCCAACACTGTCTCCGGTACGGCGGCCTCGGGTTCGGGGCTTGGCCCCAATGCCACCGGCTTCGTGCTGGGCATCGTCAAGGCCTATACCACCCGCGTCGGCGCCGGGCCGTTTCCGACCGAGCTGGAAGACGAGGTCGGCCAGCGGCTGGGCGAGCGGGGGCATGAATTCGGCACCGTGACCGGCCGCAAGCGCCGCTGCGGCTGGTTCGATGCAGTGCTGGTGCGCCAGTCCTGCGCCATCTCGGGGGTCACCGGCATTGCGCTGACCAAGGTCGACGTGCTCGACGGGATGGAGAGGGTGAAGATCTGCACCGGCTACCGGCTGAACGGCAAGCTGATCGATTACCTCCCCAGCCACGCCGCCGATCAGGCGAATGTCGAGCCAGTCTATGAGGAAATGCCCGGCTGGAGCGGCACGACTGCCGGTGCGCGCAGCTGGGCCGATCTGCCCGCGCAGGCGATCAAATATATCCAGCGGGTGCAGGAACTGATCGAGACACCGGTGGCGCTGGTCTCGACAAGCCCGGAGCGCGAGGATACCATTCTGGTGCGGGATCCGTTTGTCGATTAGCGCTTGTGCACGATCCTTCGACAAGCTCAGCATGAGCGGGGTTGGAAAATGGACCATACAAGAAGTCCGCTCAGCCTGAGCTTGTCGAAGGCCGCGCGCACACGTTCCATCCTGGCGCTATGCCTCACCCTCTCAGCAGGTGCCGCCCAGGCGGAAGCGCCGCTTGCCCTGCCCGAAATCGACTACATCCGTGTCGTCAAATCGGCGCGGGCCATGACGCTCTATTCGGGGGGACAAGCGGTCCATGTGATTCACGGCATCCAGCTCGGCGATGCCCCGGTCGGCCCCAAGCACTTTCAGGGCGACGAGCGCACGCCCGAGGGGCGCTACACTATCGACTATGGCAATCCCGGCAGCGCCTATCACCTGTCGTTGCACATCTCTTATCCCTCTGTGCGCGATGTGGCTTATGCCCGCTCGCAGGGGCGCAGTCCGGGCGGGCTGATCTTCATCCATGGCCAGCCCAATGACTGGGCAGCGGGAAGGGTGCCCGGCGACTGGACCGATGGCTGCATCTCGGTTTCAAACGAGGAGATCGAGGCGCTCTATGAGGCTGTGCCCGATGGGACGGTGATCGATATCGAAGCGTAAGGCTTTCACAGGCCCAGTCGCACGACTTCCTTCTCCAGCAAAGTGCTCGCATCGCCGCAGATGTGGCGCGCGGCGAGCCAGCCGCCGGTCATGCCGCGCGCATTGGAAATACCGCTCTGCATCACCGCGCCGGTTTCCATCCGCGCGGTAGAATTGCCCGCCGCATAGAGCCCTTCGATCGGCCGGTCGTCCCAGCCCATCACCCGGTTGTGCAAATCGGTGAGCAGGCCTGTCGCCGGAATCGCGGTGCCGCCCATGCGTTTCAGTTCGACGGCATAGAACGGTGCCTTGACCAGCGGGCCGAGATTGGCGTTGGGCTTGTGGAACGGATCGCCGCACATCCACACCGACCACGGCTGGGTGCCGCGCCCGAATTCGGGATCCAGGCCCTTTTCGGCGTTGGCGTTGAAGGCTGCGACAGTTTCTTCGAATGCCTTGGCGTCGATGCCGATCTGGATCGCGAGTTCCGCCAGCGTATCGGCCTTTGCACCGAAGCCATCGGGCCAGTCCATGCCGGGGGTCAGCGAAGCGAAGGGGTATTTCTCCAGCACCTGGCTGTCGATCACCACCCAGCAAGGAAAATTGGGGTGGGTCTGGGTGGCGCCGTCAATCTCGTCGATGGTGTAGTAGAATGAGCGGTAGAAGGCCTCGTTGCCAAAGCGCTTGCCGGCCCGGTTGACGACGATGGTGTGCGGCTGGCCGATCACCGGCAGCGCGCTGCGCCACAACTGCTTGCCTTCCTCGTCCTCTTCGCCAGGCACAGTGATGCCGAGCGATGTGATATCGGGCACCGAGGCGATGCGCGCACCAAGTGGCCCGGTCAGGCGGAAATTGGCGCCGTTGATCCCGGAGAACAGCATGGTGCCCTGCTCGAGCTGGCGGCTGAGCGTCTTGTTGAGCTCCTGGTTCTGTTCATAGGAGCTGACTGCGACCAGCACGCCCTTGTTGGCCTTGATGAACAGCGTTTTGCCGTCCTGCGTCACCCGCACGCCGACCACGCGGGCACCATCGGAGATCAGTTCCTCGGCGTTGGTGCCGGTCAAAAGCGGAATGCCGCGATCCAATGCGCCCTTGACGAAATAGGCGGCAAGGCCCGGGCCAAGGCATCGCTCGTCTTTGGTCAGCCGCTCGCCCATCAGCGTGAAGTCCCATTTCATCATGTTGGCAACGCCGCCGCCGCGCAGCATGTCGTCATGCGTCAGGCCATAGGGCATCTGCGGCGAGAGCCGGGTTTTGGGCTGCCATTCGCTAAGGCTCGCGCCGTCGAAGGGCACGACTTCGAGCATGCGGCCTTCGGCGACGGCATCGTTGGTGACTGTGTAATAGTAATCGGGGCAGGCGGTGATGACGGCCATTTGCAGGCCGATCTTGTCCTCGAAATATTTCAGCGCCTCGCGTGCATGGGTGACGAGATTGAGGATCGCCAGATCGCTGCCATAGTCCATCGACAGGCGCTTGAGGTAACGATAACCGCTGTCCACCGAGTCCTCGATGCCCTTTGCAGCGGCATGGTGGTTACCTGCCACCCAGACCTCGCCCATCGACAGTGCGGTCACCCCGCCGACCTGCTCCGAACGTTCGAGCACCAGCGCGCTTGCGCCCAGATCATACGCAGTGATCGCCGCGGAAAGCCCGCCGATGCCCGAGCCAATGGCGACGACATCGGCCTCAAGGTCCCACTTTTCGGGAAGGTTGTTCAGCATTTGAGGCTCCTCATCCGGTCGTTATTGGCCGTGTCATATTATTGCCGGGCGCGGTGCCGCTACCCCCGCTTCGGCCCACGCTGGATGTCGCGGAAGGCGACGCCCTTGTCGCCTGATGTCTCGCGCGGCATGCCCAGTACACGCTCGGCAACGACATTGCGCGAGATTTCGGTGGTGCCGCCGCCAATGCTGCCGACCTGCCGCATCAGGAAATTCATCCCCACGGCATCGGTCGCGGCTTCCTCGTCTTCGTCCCACACGCTAGCCGTGGAACCGGCCAGTTCGAAGGCAATCGTCGCGCGCCGCGCGCCGGCGACGCCGCGGAATACGCGGTCAACCGATGACATGTCGGTGTTGCCCTTGCCCGATGCGGCAGCGCTGGCAATGCGGTGCGACAACTGCTGGGTGACGATGCCCAGCGCGCGGTGCTCGCCGATCAGCTCGCGCGCGGCGGGATCGTCAAGCCTGCCGGCCCGGCGGGCCAGCGCAACAGTCGATGGCTCGGCCGGCCCGGCCTTCTTGAGGCCGATCGGGTGGCAGACATAAGGCGAGTTGTGCCCCAGTCGCTCGTGATACATCCAGCGCTGGCCGATGGTCCAGCCGGCGTCGACTTCGCCCATGCGGTCGCTGTCGGGGATGCGGACGTCAGTGAAGAATTCCTGGCAGGCTTCGCTTTCGCCGTTGAGCCGCTCGATACGGTGGATTTCGACGCCCGGCTGGTGCAGCGGCATGATGAACACCGACATTCCCTGATGCTTGGGCACATCCCAGTTGGTTCGTACCAGGATCAGGCCCCAGTCGGCCCACCAGGCGCGCGAAGTCCACACCTTGGAACCGTTGAGCATCCAGTCGTCCGTGGCATCGCGCACCGCTCCGGTGGTAATCCCGGCAACGTCCGAACCGCCGCCCGGCTCGCTGAGCAGCTGCACCCAGACTTCATCGCCCTTGAGGATCGCGGGCAAGTGCGCCGCCTTCTGTTCGGCCGTGCCGAATTCGAGCAGTGTCGAGGCACAGGGGCTGAAGGTCGGCACGGCGAACCGCGAGGCATATTCGTGGCCGGACAGCTCTTCATTGAAGGCGCGGTTATGGTCGGGGGTTAGGCCATGGCCGCCGTATTCCTTGGGAAAGCAGATGCCGGCAAAGCCGCCGTCGAAGATTTTGCGCTGGAGGGCGCGATCGCGCGCAACGGCGCGGCGTTCTTCCTCGTCGTTCTCGCAGTGCTGGCTCATGTCCCAGGGCTGCATCGGCCCAAGGTTGGCCTTGATCCAGGCGCGCGCACGGGCGCGGAAGGCCTCGACGCTTTCGATTGCATCGCTCATGCCGCCATCTCCTGATTGATCTGCATGGCGGCAATCAGCCGCTTGTGTTCGGCAGGCGTGCCATACAGCAGCGAATTAAGCGTGACCCGGCGGAGGAAGAAATGCAGGTCGTGCTCGTAGGTCACGCCGATGCCGCCGTGCATCTGCACGCAATCCTGCGCCAGTTCGATCCCCTGCACGCCGATGTAGCTTTTGGCCGAACTTGCGAGTTCGGCGGCACTATCGGCTCCGTTGCCCACTGCCTCGGCGGCGGCGTCACCGATTGCGTGGCTGGCTTCGAGCCATGATTTCATGTCGGCAAAGCGGTGCTTGAGTGCCTGATAGGAGGCCAGCGCGCGGCCAAAGGTGTAGCGGTTGAAGGCCCAGTCGATGGTCATGTCGAACAGGGCGTCCATTGCGCCCACTGCTTCGGCACAAAGGATGACAGAAGCGATATCAATCTGACGCGCGACCTGCGCATCGGCCCCGCCGAATGCGCCGACCAGAGCGCTGGCGGGCGCGCGAACGCCGGAAAAGCTGACTTTGCCGAAGCGCCGCGTCACGTCGATGGCTTTCAGCGGCTTGACCGTGACGCCGGGCGCATTGGCGGGCACCAGCACCTGGGTCATGCCGCCATCGCTCATCCCGGTGACCAGCAGGTGGC
>JBDSSP010000021.1:0-19068 GCA_039928735.1 Novosphingobium sp.
ATGATTTCAACTGGTTGCGCTTGCGCGGCGCGGCGCTGTTCGCCAGCGGCGACCGCGACCCCTACGACAACGTCGAGGAAGGGTTCGACGCCATTTTCGAGAACCCGATCTTCGCCGGCGCCGACACCAGCTACTGGATCCGCCAGTCCATCCCCTTCGCCGGCGGCGGCCGCGCGGTATCGATCAACGGCCGCAACGGCATCCTCAATTCGCTTCGCTCCTCCAAGGAGCAGGGCCAGTCCAACTTCAACAATCCAGGCACCATTCTGCTCGGCGCCGGCGCCGATTTCGAGCTCACGCCCAAGCTCAAGCTGAGCGGCAACCTCAACCACCTCTGGTTCCACAAGACCGCGGTGCTGGAGGCGCTTCGAAGCGAAGGGTCGATCCCCCGCGACATCGGCTGGGACCTGTCGGCGGCGGCGATCTGGCGTCCGAGAATGACCCAGAACCTCGTCTTCCGAGGCTCGGCCGCGATGCTCCAGCCGGGAGCCGGCTTCCGCGACCTCTTCGCCAACTCGGACCGCGACAAGAGGTATTATTCGATCCTGCTCAACGCGATCGTGAGTTATTGAACTTCGTCATGCCGGACTTGATCCGGCACCCATGAACACCGATCGTGCATGATCGTCACCAGCAGTGTTCATGGGTTCCGGCTTTCGCCGGAATGACGGGTAAATCTCTAACCGCGACCGCCCGCACTCCCTATCTTCGCTTCTCACCTGTCGAGGATACTTCATGACCACCCAAGCCTATGGCGCCTATGCCGCCGACAAGCCGCTCGAGCCGATCGCGATCGAACGCCGTGAGCCCGGACCCAATGACGTCCAGATCGAGATCGCCTTTTGCGGGGTGTGCCATTCGGACCTCCACACCGTTCGCTCCGAATGGGGCGGGACGCTTTACCCCTGTGTGCCCGGGCATGAGATCGTCGGGCACGTCGGCGCCGTCGGCTCGGAGGTTTCCAAATTCGCCGTGGGCGACACGGTAGGGGTCGGCTGCCTGGTCGACAGCTGCCAGCATTGTCCTTCCTGCGGCGAAGGGCTCGAGCAATTTTGCGAGAACGCCTTTACCGGCACCTATAACGGCGCGACCCAGGATCCGCCGGGGCACACGATGGGCGGCTATTCGCAAAGCATCGTCGTCGACGAGAAGTTCGTGCTCAAGGTCCGCCATCCGGAAGACCAGCTCGCCGCCGTCGCTCCCCTTCTGTGCGCCGGGATCACCACCTGGTCGCCGCTTCGTCACTGGAATGCAGGACCGGGCAAGAAGGTCGGGATCGTCGGCATCGGCGGGCTCGGCCATATGGGGATCAAGCTCGCCCATGCGCTCGGCGCTCACACCGTCGCCTTCACGACTTCGGAGGGCAAGCGCCAGGATGCGCTCGATCTCGGCGCCGACGAGGTCGTCGTCTCGCGTAACGAAGACGAGATGGCCGGCCACGCCGGCAGCTTCGACTTCATCCTCAACACGGTCGCGGCGAGCCACGATCTCGACGCCTTCACCGCTTTGCTGAAGCGCGACGGCACCTTATGCCTGGTCGGAGTACCCGAGCACGCTCACCCCTCGCCCAGCGTCGGAACGCTGATCATGGGACGAAAGGGCATCGCCGGCTCGCTGATCGGTGGAATCGCCGAGACCCAGGAGATGCTGGATTTCTGCGCCGAGAACGGCATCGTCTCGGAGATCGAGACGATCCCCATCCAGCAGATCGACCACGCCTACGACCGGATGCAGAAGAGCGATGTCAAATACCGCTTCGTCATCGACAACGCCTCGCTGGCGGGGTGACGCGCCCCCTTTAGCCCGGCGCCGCCCTTTGCCATAAGGGGGTGAGGGAAAGGGGGGGACGAATGCCGTTCGTCGTCATGCCGGACTTGATCCGGCATCCATGGACACGGATCGCGGCAATTTGTCGCCGGTCGTGCTCATGGAATCCGGCCTTCGCCGGAATGACGGGCCTGGCCTTTCTCCTCGCCTCCCCGCTCCTCGCCTCCGAAACCGAGAAGCCCGTCGCCCGCGACTACAGCCAGGTCCGCGCCGCCGCCGCGCCGCGAACCCAGGAATGGGCCTCGGCCGAGGCGAAGAGCGGCGGCTGCGTCTCCTGCCATAGCGACAGCGACCGCAAGACCATGCATTCGAGCCCCGCCGTGGTGCTCGGCTGCGTCGACTGCCATGGCGGCAATGCGGCGATCGACGGCGACACCTCGCTTCCCCCGACGGATCCCAAATACGTCGGGGCGCGGGACAAGGCGCATGTCCTGCCCCGCTATCCCAAATCCTGGCACTGGCCGTCGAGCGCCAATCCGAGCCGCACCTACACTCTGCTCAACAAGGAAAGCCCGGAATATGTGCGCTTCGTCAATCCGTCCGACTATCGCGTCGCTCGCGATTCCTGCGGGGCCTGCCACATCGAGCTGATCGAGGCGGCGGAGCGATCGATCATGGCGTCGGGCGCGATGCTGTTCGGCGGGGCGGCGTATAATAACGGCATCGTCCCGTTCAAAAGCTACATCTTCGGCGAGGCCTATACCGCCACCGGCCAGCCGGCGAAGATCGAATCCCCCGGCACCCCGCCCGGCACCGTCACGCCGCACCAGGCGGCGCGCGGCGCGCTCGGCGCGCTCTATCCGCTGCCGACCTGGCAGGTCACGCCGCCGGGCGACATCTTCCGCGTGTTCGAAAATGGCGGACGCAACAACGGCACCGCCTTTGCCGAGGTCGGCCTGCCCAACTCGAGCGGATCGATCCAGCGGCTGGAAGAACCCGGCCGCCCCGACCTCAAGCAGAGCAATCGCGGTCCCGGCACGGGCCTGCGCGTCGCCATCCCGATCCTCAACATCCACAAGACCCGGCTCAACGATCCGTTGCTGTGGTTCATGGGCACCAACGATCAGCCCGGCGATTATCGCGGCTCGGGCTGCACCGGCTGTCATGTCATCTATGCCAATGACCGCGAGCCGCGCCATTCGCTGATCTATGCGCAATATGGCCGCGACGGGCAGAGCGTCACGGTCGATCCGACCATCGCCGCCAAGACCACTAGCCATGGCGGCCTGGTCGTGCCGGAAAGCGGCCATCCGCTGCGCCACGCTTTCAGCCGCTCGATCCCGACCGCACAGTGCATGAGCTGCCACATGCACCAGCCCAATATGTTCCTGAATTCGGACCTCGGCTACACCATGTGGGACTATGAATCCGACGCGCCGGCAATGTGGCCGAAGGTGCAGAAATACCCCACTGCGTCCGAGATCCGCGCCGCCAATGATCGCAACCCCGAGGCCGCCGCGGTGCGTGGCAACTGGAGCGACGAGGACTTCCTCCGGGGCGTCAACGAGCTGAATCCGACGCTGCACGACACCCAGTTCGCCGACTATCACGGCCATGGCTGGAACTTCCGCGGCGTGTTCAAGCGCGACCGCCAGGGCAATCTGCTCGACGCCGAAGGGCATATCGTCGCCCCCGACGATCCCGCCAAATGGCGCAAGCCCGGCGAAGGCCAGTTCGTGCCGCCCGGCACCAACCCGGGCAAGACGGTCCACCTCATGGACATCCATGCCGAGAAAGGCCTGCAATGCGCCGACTGCCACTTCGCGCAGGACAGCCACGGCAATGGCCTCATTTACGGCGAAGTCGCCAATGCGGTCGAGATCGGCTGCAAGGACTGCCACGGCACCCCCGATGCCTTCCCCACGCTGATGACCTCCGGTCCCGCCGCGCCGCCCAGGGGCAACAACCTCGCGCTGCTCCGCAATCCCGACGGCGCGCGGCGCTTCGAATGGAGTTTCGACAATTCCGGACGCCGCACCCTGATCCAGCGCTCGATCGTCGATCCAAAACTCGCCTGGGTCGTGCACCTGGTGAAGGACAGCGTCGATCCGGCCTCGCCCTTTTTCAACCTCAAGGCTGCCCGGGCCAAGCTGATGAGCAGGTCGGGTGGCGAAGATGGCAATTTCGCCTTCGGCCCCGGCGTCGGCAAGTCCGACCGCGCGCATGATACCGAAAAGATGGCCTGCTTCACCTGTCACCTCAGCTGGACAACCAGCTGCGGTGGCTGCCATCTGCCGATCGAGGCCAATTGGAAGAGCAGTACCCACCACTATGAAGGTGAGGAAACCCGCAACTTCGCCACCTACAACCCGCAGGTCGCGCGCGACGATATGTTTCAGCTCGGCAAGCACATGACCACTAAGGGCAACCAGATCGCCCCGGTGCGCTCGTCCTCGGCGCTGGTGCTGTCCTCGACCAACATCAACCGTGAGCGCATCTATATCCAACAGCCGCCGATCAGTTCGATCGGCTTTTCCAGCCAGGCCTTCGCCCCGCACTTCCCGCATACGGTGCGCACGACCGAGACGAAGACCTGCTCTGACTGCCATCTCTCAAGCAAGGAGGACAACAATGCGATCATGGCGCAGCTGACCCTGCAGGGCACCAATTTCGTCAATTTCGTCGGGCTAGATGCCTGGACCGGTCTCGCGGGTGGGTTCGAAGCGGTGCGCGTCACCGAATGGGACGAACCGCAGGCGGTGATCGGCTCCTACCTGCAGAAATACGCCTACCCGGATTATTACCGCATGCATGTCGAGGACAATCACCGCGAGCTGAAGAACTGGACGCGCGGCAGGACCTTCGATGGTAAACTCTCGGGCGAAACCCATCCGCGCGAGGAATTCCGCAATGTCGTCCAGGGCACCAGCGACAGGGTCGGCTGCCTGCAACTGCGCGGTGAATATATGTATGTCGCCGAGGGGCACGGCGGTTTCCGGGTCTATGACGTCGCCTCGGTCGCCAACAAGGACTTTTCCGAGCCGATCATCACGGCCCCATTCTCGCCGCTGGGGCAGGACACCCATGTCGGCAGCACCAACGCCACCTGCGTGGCACTCCCAACCAACCAGCCGATCAATCCGCTGCGCAACACGCGCCAGATGCGTGCAATCAATCAGGAACAGGCCTTTCTGCCAATCTACAGCTACGCCGCGATCACCGATAGCGTCGAAGGGCTGATCCTGGTCAATATCGAGACCATGGCCGACGGCGAATTCCGCAACAATTTCTTGAAACGCACGGTGACCTGGAACCCGGGCGGGGTGCTGAAAGGCGCGAGGCACATCGTGCTGGCGGGCGAGGTGGCCTATATTGCCGCCGACGCCGGGCTGGTAACGGTGGACCTCAAGGACCCGCTCAAGCCAAAGCTGGCCTCACTCATACCGCTGACCGACGCGCGGGCCAGTGCGATTCAGTTTCGCTATCTGTGGGTGACGGACAAGGACGGGGTAAAGCTGTTCGACGTCACCGATCTGCGAAATCCGGTAGCCGTCCCCTCGGGCACAGTGCGTTTGGCCGACGCACGCCGCATCTATCTCGCGCGCACTTATGCCTATATCGCGGCCAAGGCGGAGGGGCTGGTGATCCTTAACGTGACCAGGCCCTCCGCGCCGCAGATTTACGCTAAAGTCACGCTCGACGGCCAGCTGAGCGATGCCGAGGATGTCATCGTGGGCACTACCAACGCCTCGCTGTTCGCCTATGTCGCGGACGGTCGGAACGGTCTCAAGGTGCTGCAATTGACCTCGCCGGCCAGCCAGCCCAATTTCTACGGCTTCTCGCCCGCGCCCATGCCCGAGTTAGTCGCCTGGGCGAAAACGCCATCGCCCGCGCTCGCCCTATCCAAGGGGTTGGACCGCGACCGGGCAGTGGATGAGACTGGCGGCCAGATCGCCGTGTTCGGGCGTCTGGGGTCGCGACCGTTCAACCGCGAGGAAATGGAGCGGCTGTTCCTCAACCGGAAGCGCTTCCCGTTCATGGTGAGCGATGAGGCGGACATGTCGGCGTGGCGGCCGCGATAGAGCGCTTGAGAATAGCAAACCGCACCCGCTCATTCTGAGGAGCCATTTATCTTGTCGAAATGGCGTCTCGAAAGACTCGCGTCGAGGGTAGTTCGAGGCGGTCCGTCGACAAGCGCCGTCCCTCCTCACCATGGGCGGGATTGGATCGATTCAAGTGAATGCCCCTCAGCGCCGCTCCGCCAGCATCCCCCGGATCATCCCCTGCAACCCCTTGTCGAACCGCGCCACGGCCTCGAAACCGCCGACGCGCTCGAAATGCGAAACGAGGTTGCGTCCGTCCCAGCGGTGCAGGGCATAGCCCGGGGGGGCGTCGCGGATCAGGGCCCGGTTGTCGGGGCGAGTGGGGTCGATCGGCGACAGGTCGAGGGCCACCGATGGGGCCGAGGAGGGGCAGACGATCAGCGGCGCGCCGTTCCAGCGGGTGACGACACTGCGGTGGAGGTGGCCGCAAAGGATCGCCTCGATCTGGCCATGTTCCCGCGTCGCTTCGGCAAAGCGCATGATCCATTCCTCGCCGGGATCTGGATCCATCCAGTCAATGCCGGAGACGAAGGGCGGATGATGCATGACGATCACAGTCGGCCGGTCCGGAAAGGCAGCGAGTTCGCCGCGAAGCCAAGCCGCGCGCGCCTCGCAAAAAGCACCGCCGTGGCGGCCGGGATCGAGCGTATCGAGCATCAGTAGCCGCAGTCTGCCCGCATTGAGCGCATATTGCGCGAAGGCGCCGGTCATCGGCACGTACGAAAACGTTTCGGCAAAGGCTGTGCGCTCGTCATGGTTGCCGGGGATCGGCCAGACCGGGCAGGGCGCCGATTCCAGCGCCCCCGCCAGCCGCCGGAAACTGTCAGCATCGCCATTTTCGGTCAGGTCGCCGGTCAGCAGCAGCAGGTCAAGCCGATTGGGTCCGTCGAACAGCCGTTCGAGCACCGCGTTGAGCCGGTGCATGTTAGGCTCGTCCGGATTGCCGGGCTCGAAGCCGATGTGGATGTCGGTGACCTGTCCGATCAGCACTGATTGCTCCCCATTCTGGTTGCCCGCCGGTCCGCGTCCTGCAAATTGCCCCTGCTCTCAACTCCTGTCCGGCTTCACTTTGCGCGGCGCCGTGGCCGCCGGGTGATAGGAATGGCACATGACGCAACCGGAGGGAACCTTTGCGCCGCTGCCCTCGCCCATATGGCAGGTACGGCACTGGGCGATGCCGGGCAGCAGCAGGTCCGATGCGCTCGACGATCCCTCCGCCGCATGGCAGGTAGTGCATTTTGCCTGACGGTGATCCTGGTGATCGAACCAGCCCTTCATCATATGACGCGCCGATTGGGTCACCGGCATCACCGAGATCCTGCCGCCTGAATAAACCGGCGTATGGCACTCGCCGCAGACGCCATCGCGAGTGAAGGCTTTCTGGAGGACGCCGCCGCCGGGCGGGGTGAAATTGGCGTAATAGTCGCCTCGAGCCGGATAGGCGCCCGGGCGGGGACGGGCGGCAGTCACGGGCCAGCTCGGCTTTGCCACGCTGAGGTCGGCGATCATCTGGGCAACATTACCGTGCTTCAGCGTGCGGAAGGTCGGCCCAACCCGGTCGTAAACCAGGCTGTGGCAGACCTCGCAATCGCGCTCCATCCGCACCGGCAGGAAGCGCACGCCGTCCTCGGTCGGGTGGTGGCAATCCTTGCAAAGCAGGCGGTTGCCATAGCCCCGTTCTGCCCCGACGGTCGAAGCCATCTTCGCCGCCCCGCCGAGCGGATCGAGGTGAAGCTTGTGCGGGAAGAACAGCCCACCATTCTCGCGCGGATGCCCGTCGAGCGAAACCCGGCCCATGGCACGGCTAGTGGGATCGACGACAATCTGCACCTTGAACTGCGGATGGAGCGTGCCGAAATCGCCGGCGTTACCCAGCTTCGTGTCGGTCAGCCGCTCGCTCAGCGTGGCATGACAGGCGGCGCAGAATTGCTGCTGCGCCGGTTCCATCCGCCCCGCGCCTTGATGCTCAGCGTGACATGCGACACAAGCGCCGGGGCCTGGCTTGCCGAATTGGCGTCCGACCCGCTGCAGGAACAGCTCGAAGAGCGGCGGATCGCCGCGCGCGCCGGCCTGGCGCGCCATCGGCGCGTGGTCGTGAACGTCGGTGTGACAGGCGAGGCAAGCACTATCGCGCACGGACTCGAAGGGGCGGACATGGCAGGCCTCGCAGCGCTGCTCGAGCGCGTGGTGTGCAAGGCTGAGCTTGCCGGGGGTCCAGCTGGCGTCGCCGATCACGTGCACCTTGGGATCGGGGCCGCGCGTAACATGACTGATGATCGGCAGGGCGAGGAAAAGGCCGAGGATCAGGATCGCGGAGAGCCAGGCGGTTAGCCGCCGGGACGGCATCACCCGGGCAAGCGAGAAACCGCGCTCTTCGTCCACGGACTGTGCTTCGCTTTGGATGCGCTCGACTGTCAGCAGCACGGCCCCGTCGGCGTCGAGCGAGACCGCAATCCGGTTGCCGCCAAACTGCAGTTCCGCGCCGCTGCGACAATCGATGCTGGCCGAATCGGTCGATTTGCCGTCGAGTGCGAAGCCGAGCGTGCCGGTTGCTGCCACCTCGATCCGGCTGGCGCCGGTCTGTTCGATGCGTGCATGCTGCGGCTCGATCGCGAGGTCGGACAGGTGGAGATCGTTGTCGGCAGCCCGGCCGATCGTCAGCCGCGTTTTTGCGATGTCGCGGTCGCGGACGATCCTGCGGCGATCCGCTGTGTAGTCGATCATTCTGAGCCGGAACGCCACCAGCCGCTACCAGTAGTAGAAGACGCTGACGATATGCGCAATTAGCGCGGCGATCAGTCCGATGGTCGCCGGGATGTGCAGATAGAGCCAAACTTCAAGCAAAGCCTTCAGCCGCATCTGCCTCTGCAGGCGGTCGAGCTGGGCTTTGCGGCGCAGCAGCAGCGTTTCGACCCGGCCCACTGCTGGGTTGGTAATGTCCGCAAGGTTGAGAAATTCGATCGCCCGCTGTGTCGCGCAGTGTGGAAATCGGCCCGACAACCGGCTCACCAATCCCGGATCAAATGGCGATTGAACGGTCGCCGCCAGCACCAGCAGGGCGTAGTCTTGGGTAAGCGGCTGGGCCGCGTCGAGCAGCTGGCGATCGATCGCCTGGATGCCGCCGACCATTTCGCCGAGGGTCATCTGCTCGCGGTTATTGCTTAGTGCAGCAGGCAGCGAGGCATAGGCCACCGCGCCGAAGATGCCCGAAAGGATCACCAGCATCATAAGAGCATAGGCGAGGGTATGGATGTTCCACCCGAACTGAAAACCGGTGTGCAACGTAGCAATGACGATCAGTGCGAGGCCGAGATAAACATGCGCCGAGGTCCAGGCCTTTAGCGACCAGCGCCCGCGCGTCATCGCCCGCTTGCGAATGCCGAGCAGCGCCAGCCAGACGATCAGCAGGGCGCCGATAGTGCCCAACGTGTAGCCGTACCAGCTGCCGCCATAGGGGCGCACTTTCCCATCGGCCGCAACATAGCCCACCAGGGAAATCAGGCTGACGGCCAGCGCCAGCTTCAGCCAACGAAATCGTGCATGGCGCAGAAAGCCTTCGTGATCGGTTACCGTCCGGCGCTGAGCCCGGCTGCCCGTCTGGCCTGCCGACGCCATCAGCTGTCCGCTTCCATGCGCGCAACCGAGAGGAAGCCTTCAGGCGCAACCCGGATCGCCGCGCCGGTCGGGCAAGCCCGCACGCAGGCCGGGCCGCCGTCGATCCCCGAACACATGTCGCACTTGATTGCCTTTTTCGGCCTTTCCTCACCCTTAGGTGTGTGCTTCTTGCTCCACTTCTTGGGCGGTTCGCCGGGGCCGGGACCAGCGCCGAAGAACATCCAGCTCAGCAATGATGGCTTGGGCGGCGGCACCGAGTCCATCCGGATCACGCCGTATGGGCAGTTGCGCTGGCAATTGCCACAGCCGATACAGGTCTCGTCGATGACGACCTCGCCGTCCGGTCCGCGCTGGATCGCATTGGGCGGGCAGTCAGCCATGCAGTGCGGATGCTCGCAGTGGCGGCAACTGGTCGGCACATGGATATGGGCGTAAGTCTTGCCCGCCTCGCGGTCGAGGCGACTGAGGCCGTCATGGCTGTCGGCGCAGGCCTTTTCGCAATTGTCGCAGCCGATGCAGAGCGTCTCGTCGATCAGCAGCACGTCGGTCGCCTCGCCGATGCCGTTATCGACCAGGAATTGCGCGGTTTCCGAATACATGTCGACCGCGCCGGAGAAACTCTCCTTGCGGCTTTCGATGAAGGCGTTGGTCTTGCGACGGGCAGCCATATCCCTGCGCGCTTTGCCCAGCAGTTCGGGTTTGCGCTGCATCAGCCGGGCGAAGGCCTCGCCGGGCAGGCGGATGACTTCCGACTTGATCGCTGCCTTGACCGTGGCGGTGCGCGGCCCCCCGTCGATCAGCGCCATTTCGCCAACATAGGACCCCGCGGGGAGGTAGGAGAGGAACACTGGACTCCCGCCGATCAGCTTCTCGACGATCATCGAGCCGACGCGGATGACGAAGATGTCGGCACCCTCTTCGCCCTCCTTTATGATTGGCTCGCCGAATTTGACCGCCTTGATCTCGGCGGCGGCGACAACTTCGGCCAGATCTTCGGTTGTCAGGCCCGCGCCGAATATCTGCAGCAGCTGCCGTTCGGTGGAGATTCGTTCGATCGCCCGCTTGGCGCTGGGTACCTGACTTTGCAGTCTGAGCGCTGCCGTGCGCGATATCTCGACGCATATCGCGTCCTCGGCGGCGACAATTGTCGCGCCGCGTGGCCTGCCGGAGATAAGGCCGACTTCACCAAAAATCGAGCCCTTGCCGATCGGCACGACCTTCGACGCATCTTTGGGATCGACGCGGACTTGCACCGATCCACTTGCAATGGCGAACAGCGAGGAGCCGGGATCGTTCCTTTCGAAGATCGTCTCGCCCTTGCGGTAGAGGCGCGCGGTGGAATCGAGCATGAATTCGCGCATCTGCAGGGGGCTCATCCCTTCGAGAATGGCGATATTGGAGCGCAACAGCTCAAGCCATTCGGCAACCGGGCGGCGTTCGGGCAAGTTGCGGAATTTCGCCTCGAGCAGCGGCTCGTCGGCAGGCTTCAGTGTGGTATTGCCGTTGATGAATTCGACGACATCATAGCCCTGGTTCATGCAATGCTTGATCAGCGGATAGCCCGCCAGCGCGCCGATCACGAAAATCCCAGGGGCGCTCGATTCGAACACCGGCGTGAGCACCGGGTAAGCCAGCCGGTCACCCGAGGAAAACTCGATGCCGCAATTCTCGATAAATTCGCGCGGCGGGGCCGAGCCGATGCGGGCGATCACCCGGTCGCAGCGGATCCGTTCCTCGCCGTCGCGAATGGTGAGTGTAATCCAGCCCGGCTCGATCGCCTTGGTCTCGGTCTCGTAGCGGATAGTGAGCTTGCCGGAATCGTGATCGGCGACCAGCGCGAGGGCATTGGGCTCCTTGGCGGTGGCGAAGCTTTCGCGGACATTGATTGATTTGGGCGCGCGGTTGAGGATGGTGACGGAATTGCCCTGCGCCGGGTCCTCAGCGAGTCCGCGCGCGTTCTCGATTCCCGCATCGCCGGTGCCGATCACGACAATATGCTCGTCGAGCACTGCAAAGGGATCGTCGAGCTGGTACGTGACATGCGGCAGGTCGAATCCGGGGCAGCGCACCAGATTGGGGTTTCCCTGGGTGCCAATGGCGAGAATCACCGTCTCGGCGTGGATGGTCTCGCCATTGGTCAACTCGATCGCATAGGGCGGTTCGTGGCGCTGAATTTCCTTGATACTGGACGTGCCATCGCGGGCGCGGGTTACGATCTTCTGGATCGAGCTAGGTATCGCCGGTCCGGTGCCGTGGATTGAATTGACCTCGGCATTGTATTTGACATTGACCGTTAGCTCCCGCGTCCGCTCGATCCAGGTCTCGAGGATGGATTCACGCTTGCCGGCATCGAACTGCTGGTCGGATCGCAGCACCAGCTGGCCGGGCGTCGCCATGACATGTTTGCCCTTCTGATATTTGTAGATCGTGTCGGAAAGGTGATCGGTTTTTTCCAGCAGCACATGCGACAGACCAAGTTCTGCCGCCCGTCCCGCCGCGCTGAGGCCTGCGGGACCCGACCCGACGATGGCGATACGGAAGATGTCAGCCACGGGAATGCCGATTCGCCATTGTCATTTAGACTTCCTTCCCCAAGGTTGTCCGGAAGGGGAGGCGCGAGCGTAGCATGACTGGACAGGCCACGGGAAGAGTCGACGTAACCAAATTGGTGCTTTGGGCTGCAGCGCTGCTTGCTGTGGTCGGGATCGGAATGACAGTGCTGCGAAGCGGCAGCGAGATCGTGCAGCCCGTGCCACTGGAATCGTCTACCGCGGCTGCGGCAGGCGATCCACTGGAGGCCATGAAGAGCCGAGTGACCGAGCGCCCCGCCGATGCCTCGGCCTGGCAGGCTCTGGGCGAGGAGCAGTTCAACCGCGGAGCCTTTGCCGATGCGATTGCCGCTTTCGATAAGGCGGCGCAGCTCAGCCCGACCACGGCTGCGCTATGGTCCGCGCTCGGCGAAGCGCGAGTCATGGCCAGCGCCCGCGATCCGATGCCCGCCCTAGCGTTCGCCGATTTCCGCCGGGCGCTGGCCGCCGATCCCAAAGACCCCCGCTCGCGCTATTTCCTCGCGGTGAAGCTGGACCTCGACGGCGATCATCAGGGCGCTATCGCCGCCTGGCTGGCGCTGCTCAAGGATACGCCGCCCGATGCCCCGTGGCGCAGCGACCTCCAGCGAACAATTGAGCAAGTCGGTAAGATCAACCGGTTAGACGTCGCCGCCCGGATCGCCGCCCAAGGCCCGGCCTTGCCCGCCAGTTCCGCCCCGCCCGGCCCCACCGCGCAGGACCTCGCCGCCGCCGCCTCGATCCCGCCGGGCGAGCAGCGCAAGATGGCAGAG
This sequence comes from Novosphingobium sp., assembly GCA_039928735.1. Classification (GTDB taxonomy): domain Bacteria; phylum Pseudomonadota; class Alphaproteobacteria; order Sphingomonadales; family Sphingomonadaceae; genus Novosphingobium. Next base: position 12,826 of record JBDSSP010000021.1, read on the forward strand.
GGCATGGTCGCGCGGCTGGAAGCGCGACTGAAGGCCGATCCCAAGAATCTCGACGGCTGGGCCATGCTGATCCGCAGCCGCGCCCACCTCGGCGAGGCGGATAAGGCCTCGCAGGCTTTGCGCGATGCGATAGCCGTCAATCCGGACGAGGCGGAACAATTGCGCTCAATGGCAGCTGCGCTGCGAGTGAAGTAGGATTACAATACTGCGCTCAATTCCTTGATCTCATGGTTTAGGATTGCATCGTTTTCGCTATAGTCCACCGGGCATTCGATCAGATGCACCACCTGCGTATCGCGGCAATGGGCGAGCAACTCGGCCACTCTCGACGCGATATCCCGGCACGCCATACGCTTCGGCATATTTGACGAAATCGGGGTTGCCGTAGGTCAACCCCCAGTCGGCAAAGCCCATGTTGGCCTGCTTCCAGCGGATCATGCCATAACTTGAATCGTTGAGGATCAGCACGGTGAGATTGAGCTTCAGGCGGACGGCGGTTTCCATCTCCTGGCTATTCATCATGAAGCCGCCGTCGCCGCAGATCGCCATGACCTTGCGCTGCGGATAATCCATCGCCGACATCATCGCCGAGGGCAGCCCCGCGCCCATCGTCGCCTTTCCGGTGTGGCGGTCATAGGTCGCGGCCATGAAGCCGGCGTCCTGTTAGTGGCGGGTGAGGATCAGCCTGATCTGCGAAGAGCGCGATAGGCTGTCGAGGAAATCGAGATTCTCCTCACCCGGCACGCCGAAGACATATTCGACCCCTTCAGTCTTGAGGCACTGGATGAAGACGTCGGATGCCTTGGCCATGCTGAACTCCTTTTGGACTGCACTGCCCGGTCAGATGTGCAGCAAACCGGCATGTTCGAAAAGAAACGCGATGAGCGTCAGCGTCATTCCGATCAGGAACAGACGGTAGGCATAGCTCAGAAAACGGTATTTCTTGCGCTGGAGAACCTGCCCGTTCTGATAGACATCGCGCAGCATCAGGCGGAACAGGCGTTCTTCGCCGCCCAGTTCCCCCAGCACCCGGTCAGTGAATTCTTCCTCGCTCAGCTGCGAAAAGACGCCAAAGAACAGAATGTTCTGTCCCTCGCCTGGCCGGGCCGACGTTTTCACCGTCGGCATGACGACGGCAACCGCGCAAATGGCGGACAGGAAGGCGAAGCAGGCGAGGATGACCAGCGGCAAGGCAACCGGCCCGTGGCCCGACTGACTGACGACGAGAGTGAACACGACAAAGGTCGCGCCCAGCAGGATGCTGGCCTTCTGGTCAGCCATCTGGCTGAGCGCCAGATTGGCCTGCACCGAGGTGCGGACGAGGTAAATTGCATCCTTCGAAAAGGGACTGGTCCGGCCCTCTAGCGAGGTGCCGGACACTTGCGGTTTGGCTTCAGTCGGCGCCATTAGATACCACCCCTCGGATTGTTACTGGGCAATCGATGGCCTTAGCGGCTGCATTCGTCAAACCACCCCGAACGCGAGCATGGCGTCGGCAACTTTCTTGAATCCGGCGATGTTGGCGCCCTTGACGTAGTCGATATAGCCGCCGCCCTGGTCGCCGAATTCAAGGCAGCTCTTGTGGATGCCTTCCATGATATCCCTGAGCATCTGCTGGAGATCTTCTTCCTTCCAGGCGCGGCGTTCGGAGTTCTGGCTCATCTCAAGGCCGGAAACCGCGACGCCGCCGGCATTGGCCGCCTTGCCGGGAGCGTAGAGCAATTTCCCCGCCTTGAAGACATGCACCCCCTCGAGGTCGGTGGGCATGTTGGCGCCTTCGGACACCGCCCGGCAGCCGTTCTTGACCAGCGTCCTGGCATCCTCGCCAAGCAGTTCGTTCTGCGTCGCGCAAGGCAGCGCCATATCGCACGTCACTCCCCAGGGCGTCTTGTGCGCGTGGAAGCTCGCGCTCGTGTATTCCTGGCAATAGTCCTCGATCCGACCGCGCCGGTGGGTCTTGTGCGCTTTGACCCAATCGATCTTCTCCTGGGTGATACCCTCAGGATCGTGGATGAAGCCGCCTGAGTCCGACATCGTCAACACCTTGCCGCCGAGCTGGACGATCTTTTCGGCGGCGTGGGTCGCGACATTGCCCGATCCCGAGATCACTGCCGTCTTGCCGTGCAGATCCTCGTCCTTCGCGGCGAACATATTGGCGAGGAAATAGACCGCGCCATAGCCGGTCGCCTCGGGCCGGATCAGCGAACCGCCGTATTCGAGCCCCTTGCCGGTCAGAACTCCGGTGAACTGGCCGGTGATCCGCTTGTACTGGCCGAACATGAAGCCGATCTCGCGCCCGCCTACGCCGATGTCGCCCGCCGGCACATCGACATCCGCTCCGATATGACGGTAAAGTTCGGTCATAAAGCTCTGGCAGAAGCGCATGATCTCACGCACGCTTTTGCCCTTGGGGTTGAAATTGGAGCCGCCCTTGCCGCCGCCCATCGGCAAGCCAGTCAGTGCATTCTTGAACGTCTGCTCGAAGGCGAGGAACTTGAGCACGCTCTCGTTGACACTGGGGTGAAAGCGGATGCCGCCCTTGTATGGCCCGATCGCATTGTTGTTCTGCACCCTGTAGCCACGCTGGACACGGATATCGCCGTTATCGTCTTCCCAGCAGACGCGGAAGGACACTACCCGGTCCGGCTCAGTGATCCGGCGCAGGATCTGCTGGGCGTGATATTCCTCCTTATCCTCGATGAAATCAAAGATGTCCTCGGCAACTTCTTGCACCGCCTGGACGAATTCGGGTTGATACGGGTTGCGGCGCTTGACGCCTTCCATGAAACCACTGAAATCGACGTGGTCTGATACCGCCATGTGACTTCTCCCAAAGCTTCCAAGGCTGACTGACCCGCTTATCACTTGGCCCGAGCCTATTTGGAGAAGGATATGGCCTGCGCACGTCGTTGTATAGCGGAATACTCCGTTTCCGGCTTATTTATGACTGCCTGACCAGTTCTTTGGCTTTGGTGATCGCGGCAATTTCGCGCGCTCCGCCGGCTCGGTGGAGTTGGATGACAACGTCGATTACGGAAGCGGCATATGCGATAGTGTCGTCCAGGGTGAGGCCGATATTAGTCTGGATGGCCACAAGGTCGATCTGTTCGAGAGCGCTGCCCGAAGAGTTGGCGTGAACGGTGGAGAACGAGCCATGGTGGCCGGTGGCGATCGCGGGCAGGAACGAGACAGCTTCGTGGCCGCCCAATTCGCCAAGTGCGATGCGGTCGAGGCGCATGTGCGCAGCCTGCTCGCGGGCAACGCCGGGCTTGAGCAGATCATCTTGCCGGTTTTCGAGGCCTGGCAAGGTATACGCGTCTGCGCTGCAGAATTGACCATGCAGCTTGTCGGCTCGGTGCCGCCTGGTGATCGATGGACCGAAACTTGACGAAGCGCATTGAGGGCCTCTGCGAAGTGATTTAGCGATGCCCAGCTGTTCCGGATCGTCGGTTTGTTTCCGCCATGCTCCGTCCATTTACGCTCGTCCAAAATTAGCTGGAAGACATATCCGCCATATATTCGGAAGCTGGTACAACCCCGGAAACCATCATGCGATCACGCGCACGAGAGCGGGCGACATAGAGAAGGCGGCGCTCGGTTTCATAGAAGTCGTCCATTTCGGCGGCAACGACGGCTTCCTCAATTCACGCATCAAGCGGTAACATGCCTTCATCGCATGCCATCACGGCAACCGCCCGAAATTCGAACCCCTTCGCCGAGTCCATGAAGTTGATCACAATGTCCTTGACCCCGGCGCAACAGCCGCGACGGCCGTAATTACCGACCATGGCCGGCTCTCCACATTCCGCTCGACTTCGCGTCAATGCCGAGCATTGTGGGGGCTGAGGCTTGAGCTGCAGGCGGCTTGAGCCACCCGGGCCTGAGGGCTGGACGGGTCCAGCCGGAAGTCACCGGCACTTGATATGGTATCAGAGCGGTTGCGCTACATCGAGCGGGACGGCGCGGATCTGCACAAGGAAGCGCTGCGCGGCTGGCAGGCGGGCTGCGAGCGGGCCAAGGTCGAACGCGCTGACTGGCAGATCAAGGTCAAGGAAGCGGCAGCCAATAGCATTTCCACGCCGCCATTGCCCGATACCGCGGTGGAACCAGACGAGCCACAGCGCCGACGCACCATGGTCATGGACGCAACACCTGAGGCCCTGGGCTCGATCCTCGCCGGTAATCCGGCAGGGACATTGCACTTTCGCGATGAGCTGGCGGGATGACTGGTGCGACTGATGAAGCGGGTTGCCGATCTGGAGCAACGGCTATCGCCGCCATCGCCCTCGCAGTGGGTGAGCATTATTCAGGACGCGGATCAGACGCGGGAACAGGCGGTCACCGCGTGGGCGGCCGAACACGGCCCGCTCGGTGATCGTAACACCATTATGGGCGTTGTAGTCGGATGAGCACTGAACCTCACGCGGCCGAATAGAGACCTGCCAGACATTTACGCGCTTTTTACCACTTTGAAACACGTCGCAGGCTATAGGTCGAGCTTGGCCTCGTGCCTCTGTGCTTCAAGGATTGACCACGTGACGGCAATGCCATTGAAATTGCCAAGACAGAGATTTCAACTCGACCTGTCGGCGCGGGGCTACCAGATATTGTTCTGGGTCAACGAAACCAATCGTTGCCCTGGCTGCGGCCATTCTCAATGGTTTGTCGGACGCATTACCGCCGAATGCGGCGTGTGCGCCACTACGCTGTCGCTGGCGGAGTCGGAACTGGCCGGTTTCAATCCATCGGGGCAGAGAGCGGTTGCACTGCACGTCGGCTCGAACACAGGCAAACCAGTGAAAGCAGACGAGCGCCGGAGCGAAGATCGGGTCTCAGCCGCCGGCAGGACGATTGCACTCTATGTCGATGGTTCTCCGCGTCCCTTCCACCTGCGAAACATCTCTCCGGGCGGTGCAATGGGATTGACCCTGCCGGGCTTGACCGAGGCAGTCTCTCTTAAGGTGGAACTGGAAGACGGGACAATGGTCCCTGCCGAGCTGCGCTGGAATGATGGTCAATCCGCCGGTCTGGCATTTGTCTGGCCCGCCGTCGTAAATGACAAACCAGCCAAGAGGTAAGCGCTCCATATTGCTGGATTGAACAACCTGCAAGTATTCTCCTGCCCTCGGCGAGACGGCATGGAACGATGGCCGCTAGCTGCGCTATCTTGTGCGGGTTGTGGCAATCAGGATCTTACCGACGCCGCGGAAGTGTAGTTGCCGTGCAACTTAACGTGTGGCGGCAGCGTTCTGCCTCAGTAGTTCTTCCCAGAGCGTGATGGCAGGAGCGCCCGTGTACTCATCCCGAGCCGAACGAACCCTGTCAGCACTGGCCGCTCTGATCGTTGTAGCGGCAATGGTCGCGATGGTGGTGATTGGTCTGCGCGTCGAGTGGAAGCAGCGCGACAACGAGGCGGTGGTTTCGGTAGAACTTGCACACGAGCGCAAGTCGCCCCGGCCGCTGCGTCCCGAAGCCCGCAAGGCCCGGACCAGCAAACCAAAGGAAACACCGTCACCGCGCAATCTGAAGAACCGCGCGACGCCATTGGTAGCGCCGCCCATGCCCATCATCCTTCTGCCGCCGAAGATCATAACCGCGACGGTCGCCTCCAGCGGCGCGGGCGCGAGCAGCGGTGCGTCGCAACTGCCGGGACCGGGGCAGGGGGCAGGAGATCAGGGCAAAGGCCTCGGTGGTGGGGGAAACGGCGGCAACGGCGATGGAACTGGCGGGGATGAGCAACCGGTGATCGGCCCGCGACATATCAGCGGCAAGCTGTCGATGGCCGATCTGCCTGAAGGATTGCTTCCGCCGGGGGGGCCTGCTGCGGTCCGGGTACTGTTTCGGGTGACACCGGCTGGCAAGGTCAGCGACTGCGAGATCGACCACTCCAGCGGCATTCCTGCGCTCGATTTGCTGGCCTGCCGACTAATCGAGGAGCGGTTTCGCTTCCGTCCTGCGCGTAACCGCGCTGGTAGGCCGGTGTCGTCGCGAGTGATGGAGACGCATACCTGGTATGTTGAACCCGAACCAGCTGTGCCTCCACGTTAGCGCCGGGCTATCACGGTAGGAAGGGCGGTTGCGCTTTTGCAGCCTGGGGCAGCGGAAAGCTTCCGCATCAGGCACTCACCCATCGCACTCATTCGCTCACAACCGGGAACATGTGGGGTCATGAATGAGGGAACGATTCTGCCGATTGCGCAAAATAGGATGAGAATTTAGACACTTATCACATAAAATTGGAGG
>JBDSSP010000022.1:0-12097 GCA_039928735.1 Novosphingobium sp.
CAGTCACGGCCTGCATGCCGGCGAAGACATAGTCCTTTTCCCAGCCCGGAGTGAGCGTGCCGGGGAAGCCGACCATCTCGTCCATCTGCGCCAGAACCCCGCCGATCCGCTCCATTTCCTGGTGCATTTCGCCGGTATCGCCTTCGGGCGTCACGCTCCATTCGGAGCGCGTCCCCGGCATGTATTTGTCGCGCATGGCCTGGTTGTGCGCAAAGCCGCCGGCATTGACCAGCACGCCCAGATTGGCCCCGACACGCCATGGCTTGCCGTCCTTCACTGTAATCACGCCCGTGGCTTTACCGCCTTCGACGATCAGCTCCTTGACCGGGGATTCGAGGCGCACTTCGACGCCCTTCTCAAGCCCCGCCTTGAGCATCCGCCCTTGCAGGCAGGCCCCGGCGGTCGTCCACATCTTGCCGGTAAGCTTGCCCATCACCACCGCGAAGGCCGTCTTGGCGAACAGCCACTTGATCGCCCAGCTGTGCTTCATTGAAGAGAATTGCATGCCGTCATCGAGCCTGACCGGCATTTCCAGCATGCCGAGCCGCAGCTTTTTGGCCCAGGGTCCCAGCTCCTTGCGATTAAACGGCGGTGCAACTACGGTGCGGCTGGTCTCGCAGCCGCCGGGTAGATTGTCGTAATAGTCCGGCCAGAACTTCGATCCACGCTCCAGCTTGACGCCCTGGCGAAGCAGGAAGTCGACCATCTTCGGCCCGGTCTTCACATAGGCAAGCCGCTTTTCGTGGCTGGTGCCCGGTGCATCGGAATCGTCGCCGACCACGGCATCGAGATAGGTGATCGCCTTCTCGTCGCTGTCCTCGCCGGGGTCCATGAACTGGTTGTTCGGAATCCACATAACTCCGCCCGACTTGGCGGTGGTTCCCCCGAAGAATTCGGTCTTTTCCAGGATCACGACCGACTTGCCTGCCTGCCGCATCAGCATACCCGAAGACATCGAACCCGCGCCGCTGCCGACCACAACCCAGTCGAATGTTTCGTCGAAATTTGCCATCATCCTAACTCCAAAATTCCCGATGACCGCTCAAGCGGCGCCAGCTTGCAATGTTCTGTGGCCAACCTATGACGGCGGCGCAAGGGAGAAACTGTAGCCATGACCGCGCCCGCACTGCCCCAACTGAACAGCATTTTGATGTCCCGCGAAGGCCGGATACTGAAGATCACTTTCAACCGTCCAGATCAGATGAATGCGGTCAGCCTCGAGTTGCATGACGAGATGCTCGTGGCGCTGGATTTTGCGCAAGGTGATCCCGGTTCCGACCTTATCGTAATCACTGGTGCCGGGAGGGCGTTTTCAGCCGGTGGCGATCTGGATCATTTGCAGCGCAACGCCGAAAACCCCCACCTGTTCGATCACGAGGCTCGGATGGCCAAGCGCATCGTCTATACCTTGCTCGATATCGACAAGCCAGTGATCTGCCGGATGAACGGCCATGCAGTGGGTCTCGGTGCATCGATGGCGCTGCTGTGCGACATTATTTTTGCCGCCGAGGGCGCCAAGATCGGCGATCCGCATGTCGGGCTCGGACTGGTGGCAGGTGATGGCGGCGCGGTGCTCTGGGCACAGCGTATCGGCCTTGGCCGCGCGAAGGAATATTTGTTCACCGGCGAACTGCTGACGGCACAAAAGGCTGCCGATATCGGCCTGGTCAATCACTGCGTGCCGCTGGACGAGCTCAATGCACGGGTCGATGAATTCTGCCAGAAGCTGCTGGCCGGCTCGATGAATGCGATCCGCGCCACCAAGTTGCTGACCAACCTCGAACTCAAGCGTATCGCACACGCCGTGATGGAAACCGGCATTGCGTTAGAGAGCCTCAGCGTCCGCCACCCCGATCATCTCGAAGGGGTGATGGCGCTGAAGGAAAAGCGCAAGCCGGTTTTCGGGAGGCGTTAACTCGCCTTCACATAGTCCCCGCATTCCGTGAACAGCGCGGTATAGGTCGTCGCCATGTCCTGGTAGATCGGCGGAGTCATTTTGCCCGATTGGGCCAGCGCGCCCATCGCCGCCATCAGCTCTCCGGGATTGTCGCTCTCGGCATCGTAGATCGCCAGATACTGGTTCTCATCCGCGCCCATCATCTTGGCGACCAGCGAGAAGCGCTGCGCACCCTCGAATCCGGGGATCGAGATAATCTCGGGCAGATGGGTATTCTGGTACCAGTCTTGGAACTCGGCTTCCTTGCCCGGCAGCGGGGTAGTGAGCGCGACTAGTTTGCATTTGGCCATGACATCCTCCTTGTGGCGTTGACGCCGCACCATCCGCAATTGTCCGGTGCGTTGCAAGCGTGCCATTGCGTGGGGCGCGCGTTTGGGTCATTCTGCCAGAAAATAGGGAGTATGATGGCATGGCCACAGCCGCCGCAACGCGCAGTTCCACCCGTCTCGAAATCGCTCCGCTGACCACGCACATCGGCGCGGAAGTGAACGGCATCGATTTGCGCGATGATCTTGCGGACGAAGTGATCGCCGAAATCCGCGCCGCGCTGCTGACCCACAAGGTGATCTTCTTTCGCGACCAGGACATTACCGAGAAACAGCACATCGCCTTCGCCCGGCGTTTCGGCGAGCTCGAGGTCCATCCGATCACGCCGAAGGATCAGCCTTACCCTGAGATATTCCACCTCAAGACCAATCCGGTCACCCGGCCCGGCAGCAAGGTAGGTGCGGACCTGTGGCATTCTGATGTTACCTGGCGCGCCGAGCCATCGCTGGGTTCAGTGCTGCGTGCGCGGATCATGCCCGATGTCGGCGGGGATACGATGTTCGCAAATATGATCGCGGCTTATGAGGGCCTGTCGCCAGCGATGAAGGCATGGCTGCCCCAACTGACCGCAGTGCACGACGGCAGCATCTTCGCCACGCTGCAGGGCAAATCGAAAGAAAGCTTCTGGGAGCAGTTTCCGGTGCAGCGCCATCCGGTCATCCGCACGCACCCCGAAACCGGCGAGCGCGCGCTTTATGTCAACAGCGCCTTCACCACCCACATCGAAGGGCTGAGCGACAAGGAAAGCGCCTGGCTACTCGATCACCTCTATTCCCAGGCCTCGCGGCCGGAATACCAGTGCCGGTTCCGCTGGCGGGCCAATTCGATTGCCTTCTGGGACAACCGCTCGTGCCAGCACTATGCCGTAAACGACTATTACCCGGCGATGCGGGCGATGGAGCGGGTGACAGTGGTGGGGGACAGGCCGTTTTTCGACCCGGCGCGGTAGTTGCCCCTCCCGGCGAGCGGGAGGGGAACGGGATCAGGCCTCGTTGCTTTCGCGGCCCTTTTTCGACAGGCGCCAGCCCGCCGGGTAGTTGAGGTCGTTGCTCTTCACGACAGTGCCAATGCCCTGCTGGAACGTATCGCCCTTACCCAGATTAACGTCGCCGGGTGTGTCGTCTTTCATCAGCGGCAACATGCCTTCGAGCCAGCCGGTCAGCAGGCTGCCGAAATATTCGCCGCGATACTGCTTGTAGGCCTCGATAAATGTCTTCTGCGCGACGACCACGTCGTTGGGACGCGTAATCGAGCAGGCGTGGGCATATTTGGCAGTCTCAGCTTCAAGCTGATCGCGCGGGACGACCGAATTGACGAACCTGTTGCACTGGAACATTTCAGCTGCAGTGAATGGCCGCCCGGTGAACAGCATTTCCGAAAAAGCGCGCAGGCCCACGGTTTCCAGCCATTGCCACATGCGCGGGCCCCAGCCAGCATAGCGGAACGAGGGATGGCCGAACAGTGCGTCGTCCGAAGCGACGATAATGTCGGCGTCGGCGCACTGATAGAAGTGCCAGCCATAGCAATAGCCCTTGGCCTCGATGATCGAGATCTTCTTGAATTCCTGCAGGGGCCGGTTCCCCGAGCGCGCCTTGGAATAATAATCGGTCAGGCCGTGCAGATAGCGATAGGAACCGACCGGCGGATATTTGACGTCTGGATCAGTGATCTCGAGATCGTCGAGGAAGCCATCGCCGGGCTTGGGATTGAGATAGAGATCGCCGTGCTCGTTGAGGTCACCGCCAGAGCCCAGATTGTCTCCCTCGCCGCGTATCACAAGCACTTTCACATCGTCATCGATGTTGGCCTTGAACACCAGTTCGCCAAAGCGCGCACGCATGCCGATGGTGGCAGTGTTATGCTTTTCCGGCCGAACGAAAGTGATAGTGGCGATCTTGGTGGCCTTGTCCTTATGATAGAGGACCTGGCTTTCGGCTTCCTTCTTGTGTTCAGTGATGCTTGGCATTCTTTTTCTCCCACATTCGTTGCCCCTGCCTGAAGCGCGCGCATGCCAGGCGTCAAGCATCTAATCGAGCAGCAACACGATCCGCCCCGCTTCCTTGCCATCGAACGCAGTATGCATCGCTTCGACATAGTCCTCGATCGGGTAGCGCTTCGCGATTGCCGGCTTGACCACTCCGGCGCGGACCATCTCCTGCACCGCCTTGCGGTCCTGCTCCATTACCTCAGGCCGCTCGATCCCCGCGCCGCGCACTTGCACCCCGACCAGGCTCGCGCATTTGAGCAGCGGCAGGTTGGTCTTGAGCGCGGCGATACCTGCGGGAAAGCCGATCACCAGATGCCGCCCATCGTAGCCTAACGTCCGGAAGGCGAGCTCGGTCGCATCGCCGCCCACGGGATCGAACACGAAGTCAATCGGCTTGCCGCCATTCGCCGCCTTTACCTGATCGCGCCAATCTTCGGCGCCTGTTACCACAGCCACGTCCGCGCCGCCCGCCAGAGCTGCGGCGCGCTTTGCTTCACTGGAGGCCGAGGCAATGACCCGCAGGCCGAGATGCTTGCCGACCTGGATGGCTGCAAAACCAGTCCCGCCCGCAGCGCCCAGCACCAGCAGGGACTCGCCCTTCTGTGCGCGGCCGCGATCCACCAGCGCGTGCCAGGCGGTCAGGTAATTGACAGGAAAGATCGCCGCCGTTTCAAGGTCCATCTCGTCCGCAACATGATTGACGTTAGCCGCCTGGAAGTTGTTCACTTGGGCAAAGATTCCGCCCATGCCGCTGCCATTGACCCGGTCACCGACCTTGAACTGGGTCACCCCCTCGCCCAGCCCCTCGACTACGCCGGCATATTCGCTGCCTGGAATGAACGGCAGCGGCGGATGGAACTGGTATTTGCCCATGGCGGTGAGCACATCGACGTAGCTGATCCCGGCAACCTTGATCCGCACCCTGACCTGGCCCGGACCAGGCGGGCCGGGATCGAAGTCGCGGATTTGATAGGTCTCTGGCGGGCCAAACTCGCCGGCCATGATAGCGCGGGGCATCAGTGTTGTCCTCCGTCGCACCGGACCAGCGACCCGGTGACATTAACTGACGCCGGGCTCGCCAGGAACAGCGCTGCGGTGACGATATCCTCCGGCTCAGCAGCATGGCCGCGCGGTATGCCAATTGGGCCCTGCCCCTTGTCGGGCCAAGCCTGGACGATATCGGTGCGGAAGGCCCCTGGCGACAGCGTATTGATCCGCACATGCGGCGCATATTCCCAGGCGAAGCTTTTCGACATTGCATTGAGCGCTGCCTTGGACGAGCCATAGGGCACCGTCTCGGGCAGCGGCATCATCGATCCCGACGAAGTTACATTGATGATGCAGCCCCTTTCGCCGCCAGCCTTGGCCGCATCGAACATCCGCTTGGCGATCTGGCTGGCAAGCCGGAACGGGCCCTTGAAGTTGAGGTTCACCACCGAATCGAATAGCGCCTCGCTGACCTCGTGACTGGGCATGCGCGGGCTCATACCGGCGTTATTCACTAGGATATCCACACGCCCGAAGGCGGCATAGGCTTCCTCGATCAGCCGGTCGCACTCCGGCCACTTGCCGACATGTGCCGACACCGCGAGCGCCTTGCGCCCGAGTGCGCGGCATTCCTCAGCCACCGCTTCGCAGTTCTCCAGCTTGCGGCTGGCGATAATGACATCGGCGCCACGCTCGGCAAAGGCCTTGACCATTTGATAGCCAAGTCCGCGCGAACCGCCGGTGACCAGCGCAACTTTGCCGGTGAAATCGAACAGCCGATCCATCAACTGTCCTTCCAATCGTCCCGCGCACCCGGATAGCGCGCCCTGGCGGCAGCGGTTCGGGTTGGGATATGTTCGGAGGGAAACATCCCCGGCGCGGGCTTGGCTTTCTTCATATAGGCGCGAGCCAACTGCGACTTGTGTGCGTCAGTCGGCCCGTCCGCGAATGCCAGCGACCAATGCCCGGCATAGGAGCTCGCCAATGGCATATCCAGACTGATGCCAAGCGATCCATGGATCTCCAAGGCCCTGCCGACTACGTCCTTATAGAGCTGCGGCATCGCGATCTTGCACATGCCGATATGGTTGCGGGCCGCACCGTGCGGCATCCGCCCAGCTTCGACCTCGTCGATGATCCAGGCAGTCTTGAGCGTCAACAGGCGAAACTGTTCGAGCTGGATGATCGAATCAGCGAGCTTGGATTGCACCATCTGGTGGTCGCCGAGCATGCGACCGCGCGTACGCCGCGAAACGGCGCGCTCCAGCATCATGTCGAAGGCGCGCTGGCAGCGGCCGACAGTGCGCATCGCGTGGTGGATGCGCCCGCCGCCCAGACGCGCCTGCGCCACCCTGAACCCGCCGCCGATCTCGCCGAGCAAGTGATCGTAAGGCACTCGCACCTTGTCGTAATGGATGTGCGCGTGGTGGCCGTTTTCAGGATCAAGATCGCCAATAATCGCTACATTGCGCAGGATATTGATGCCCGACGTCTCGGTCGGCACGATAAACATGCTCATCCGCTCGGTCAGCTTGGCCTCCGGATCGGTCACTGCGAGCACCAGTAGGAAGGCGGCCAGCTTGGCGTTCGACGAAAACCATTTCTCGCCCTCGATCTCCCACTCGTCCTCGCCCTTGTCATTCTTGACTAGGGTGGCGCGGCAGGTGAATTCGCCCGGATCGGCCCCGCCTTGGGGCTCTGTCATCGAGAAGCACGAGACGATATCTCCGTCCATCAGCGGGCCGAGGTATTTCTGCTTCTGCTCGGGCGTTCCGAACATGGCGAGGATTTCGGCGTTGCCGGTATCGGGCGCGGCAGTGCCGAATACAGTCGGGGCCCAATTGGAGCGGCCGATGATCTCGTTCATCAATGCCAGCTTGACCTGGCCGTAGCCCGGCCCGCCGAGATGCGGTCCAAGGTGGCAGGCCCATAGTCCCTGCGCCTTGACCTGTTCCTGCAGGGGCTTGAGATGACGGCGCGCATCCTTGATGCTGGTGTCGAAATTTGCGGCCATTTCAGGCCACAGCAGGTCCATCGTCTCGCATTCCTCGCGGACGAAGTGATCCATCCAGTCGAGCTTGGCCTGGAATTCTGGCTCTAGGCTGAAATCAATCATGTCTCTCTCCTAATCCTCACCGAACTTGCCTCAGCGAGGACGAACTACGAAATCCTCCGGATGAACTCGGCATTCCGCTTCCAACCGCTGTCGACAATTCGCCTGAAAAACTCGCCGGTCTCCTGCGGCAGAATTCCCGCCGCAGCCTGTGCCACCTTGTATTCGAGCACGCAGCCGTACTTGAATCCCACCAGCACTGCGTAGAAATCGAGATCCTCCATCTTGCGGCCGGTGCCCGCAGAATAATAGCGCATCAGCTCCTGCTTGGTCGGCGAATGGCTGGGATCGGTCAGGCTGTTGGGCGAGCTCAGGTCCGGAAAACGCTCGTCACGCATACCGCTGGTGAAGCCAGCAATATCCATCATCGGATCGCCGATGGTTGCAAGCTCCCAGTCGATCATCGCGGCGAGGCGTGCGGGCGGGCCGTGGCGAAACATCATGTTGGGCGTGCCGACATCGCCATGCATGATACCGGGATGCTCGCTCTTGCGCACGCGCTGGCGCAGCCACTCCTCGACCTCGTCATAGCCTTCGAAGCTGCGCGCCTGATAGCCCTTGTACTTATCCGGGTAGGTCTTGAGCTGGCTGGACCAGCGATCGACCTGCCGCTCCATGAAGTTGTCGGGCTTGCCGAAATCACTCAGCCCGACTGCTTTGTAATCGACATTGGCCAGCAGCGTCAGCCCGCCGACGATGGCAATGGCAATGCCGTATTCATAGGGCAGCTTGTCAAACGGCGGTTCGTTGTAGATTTTCTCGCCGCGCAGGTTGGGCGCCCAGCCATCCACCTTTTCCATGACGTAGAAAGGCATGCCGATGACCTCGGGATCCTCGCAGGCGCCGTAGCAGGTTGGGGTGGGCACTTCAGTCTCGTTCAGCGCGGTCAGAACCCGCGCCTCGCGCAGGACGCCTTTTTCGGCGCCGGGCGGCGGCACAGCAGGCGGTCGGCGCAGCACCATCGGCAGCCCGCCGCGATCGAGCGTGAAGACAACGTTCGAGGTGCCGCCATGCAGCATTTCGCAACTGAGGTCGCCGTTGCCGAGCTCCGGGACATTGGCATCGAGCCAGTCCGTGAGATTGGGAATGTTGACCAGTTCAGCGAGGTTCACGTCCATTTGCTTACTCTAGCCATCAGCCACTCCAGTTTTCGAATTCACGCAATTGCGCTTCAAGTTTCTGGCGAATCGCGCGCAAGGCATCGGTCGCCTCGCGCACGCCGTCATTGTGGTTCGCTGCCCAGACTGCCTCGGCGGTCTCGTCTGCCCTGGCATCGACTTCGCGCTTCACTGCCACGCCCCGCTCGGTCGCACGCAGCAGCACCGCGCGCTTGTGGTCGGGGTTGGGCATGGTCTCGATCAGTCCGGCCTCGACCAGCGCATTGGCCGCGCGCTGGATCAACTGGCGCGGCTGACCGATCGAACGGCCAATCTGCGACACAGTGGGCAGATGCTCTGCCTCGACAACCGAGTTGAGCACGCCGAGTTCGGAATCGCCAAGCCCGGCATTGCGGCGGGCATTGCCGAACAGGCTCTTGAGCCGCCCGTTGAGGCGGATCAGTTCGTCGGAAAGGCCAACCAATGGGTGGCGGGATTCGTAACGGCCATACATGAAACGAACGTGTCATATTGACATGATCATGTCAAACTTGATTTGCTTAGCGACGCATGAATCTAACATCGAGCCGATGCGAGTGGTCGCGAACCCTTCTCCAACCCGATACCCGGACATGAAATTGTTCGGCGACCAGCTTGTTGCCGGCGGATCACTGAACCATCGAAGCGGCACGATCGACTGGATCGATTGGCCGACAATGCAGCTTACGCGGACATTGCGGACGGGGGTAACCAGCCCACGCAAGCCTTTTGGACGAGTTCGCTCCTATTCGAACGAAGGCATGACGCTCGAGGGCCGGGAACTGTATGTTGTTCCCGAAGACGGCCCGAGCCGGATGTATCATTTCAGGCTGGACGATCAGGCCGGGTGAATTCGTTCGATGTCGTTTGGCTGCTTTTTGGAGGAATTTAAACCATCGCCACCGGATTGCCATAGACCTTGCGCAATTCGTGCTTGGCGAGCTTGCCCGATGGCAGTCTCGGCAGCTCCTCGACGAATTCATAGCTGCGCGGCTGCGTCACGCGCGAAATCCTGCCGGCACACCACTCGCGCAGCTCCGTCTCGAGGGCGGGTCCGGCATCGGCCCAGTCTTTAGGCTGAATAAGCGCGCGAACTTCTTCGCCCATCTCGGCATGGGCGACGCCGATCACTGCCGCGTCCATCACCTTGGGATGGACAATCAGGCAATCCTCTATCGCCTGCGGATAGATGTTCACGCCCCCAGAGATGATCATGAAATCCTTGCGGTCAGTGAGGAACAGATAGCCGTCGGCGTCCAGCCGGCCGATATCGCCGACCGTGAACCAGTTGTCGTGGTCGGGATGCTGCGCGCGCCTGGCCTTTTCCGGATCGTTGAGGTAATCAACCTTCCGCCCCGCCGGAACCTCGAAGAATATCGTGCCCGGCTCGTCCGGCCTCAGCTCCCGGCCATCTTCGGCGCAAATATGGATCGGGCCCATGCCCGGTTTGCCAACAGAACCAGGCTTCTTCAACCATTCCTCCGAAGTAATCCCGGTCACTCCCACGCCTTCAGTGCTAGCGTAATATTCGAAGATCTTTGGACCCAGCCATTCAATCATCCGCCGCTTGATTTCGACCGGGCACGGCGCGGCGGCATGGGTCACCTGGATCAGCGATGACAGGTCATACTTTGCGCGAGTCGCCTCGGACAGTGCGAGCATGCGCACGAACATAGTCGGCACAAAATGCGCATTGTTGACCTTGTAGCGCTCGATCACCTTGAGCACCCCTTCGGCATCGAACTTGCGCATGGTGACATTGGTGCCGCCCAGCCGCTGCGGCACGACCATGCAGCTCAGCGGCATGCCATGATAGAGCGGACCGGCATTGAACATCACCAGTGGCTGGAAGTCCTTCATCAGCTCTACGCTGCCGCCCTCGAGCGCGTTAAATTCGTCAATCGGCCCCGGCGTAAACGGCAGTACAATGCCCTTGGGGCGGCCGGTGGTACCGCTCGAATAGATCATGTGAAATCCGGAAATCTCGTCTTCGACTGGCACCGCCGGCATCGCGGCCATCGCCGCATCCAACGCTTCCGCACCCGCCAAGGGTTCACCATCGGCAAAATAGATTGCCTCGACGCATGGCATCAGTGCGGCGCGCTCGGCGGCTAATGCGCGGGGCGTTTCGCCGAGCGAAGCCGACAGCACCAGCAGCTTCGCGCCGCAATCGTTGACGATGTAAGCCGCCTCGGCTGGTTTGAGGTGGGTCGACAGCAATGTGAGGAACAGCCCGCTGCGCGTGGTTCCCCAATAGACCTTGGAGAAGTCAGTCGAATTGCGCATCTGGACGGCAATGCGATCACCCGGTTTCAGCCCCCGCGCGCGCAGCAGTTGCGCGAACTGGTTAGACCCGAGATCGAGCTGGCGATAGGTCAGCGTTTCGCCGGTATCGGCGATGACCATGGCCAGATGGTCAGGCGTAGCCTGCGCATGAAACGACGGATGATGGCCCGGCATGGCTTTATTCTCTCCCGGTAGTCAGGCCCGTCCTAATAAACGCCGCCCTTTTCTTCAACGAAATCCTTGGGCTCAGCGGCCTGCGCTTTTTCCTGGGGGCCGGCTTGCTGTATCGCTGGCCCGCGCCGCAACGCTGCAATCAGGGAGTCGCGCCGCGCCTCGAATTCATCGAGCTGAGTCGATCGCTTGGGTTCGGTATCGGCCTTGAAGGCCTCCCAGATTATCGATGACTTGGGATCGTCGCCCGGCTCGCCAGTAAACACCCGTTTTCCGGTAACCCGGTCGATCTTGACCATATGCACCTCGGCCGGTGCGACAATCGGCAGGTGGCTCCAGCGCGGCTTGGTGGCAATAATCAACTGCTTGACCATGGGCGCCGCAATCCGGCCGCCCTGGGCGTAGCCGCCCAGTGAGCGTGGCTGATCATAGCCGAGATAGACCCCGGCAATATAGCGCTGCGAACCACCGACGAACCAGACATTGGTTGGCCCCGAAGTAGTCCCGGTCTTGCCAAAAATCGGCAGCTTGAGGTCCGCCATCACCACCGCAGTGCCTCTGGTCACCACGCCCTCAAGCATATGCACAGTCTGATAGGCGGTACGAGGATCGAGCACCTGCTTACCGCGCGGTGCGAGGCGGGGCATGGGCTTGCCATCCCACTGGGCCATATTGCAATTCATGCAGCGCCGCGGGTCGGCCCGCCATATGGCCTTGCCATTGCGGTCCTGGACATAGTCAATCAGCGATGCCGGGAATTGTACGCCGTGGTTGGCCAGCGCCGAATAAGCATTGACCATTTGCAGAACAGTCGTTTCGCCGGCGCCCAGCGCAAAGCTGAGGTAGGGATCGTATTTCCCTATGCCGACGCGCTCGAAGGTCTTGACGACATGGTCCATGCCCGTGTCGTTGGCGATGCGCACCGTCATCAGGTTGCGCGATTGCTCAAGCCCCCAGCGCATAGTGTGGTCGCCGCTACCGCCTTCCCCGCCGAAATTCTTGAAACACTTCTGCCCCAGCCTTCCGCCCTGATAGACGCAGAACGTGCCATCGAGCACCATCGACGCGGGTGTCAGGCCGTAATCGAGGCCAGTGGCATAGACGAACGGCTTGATCGTCGAGCCGGGCTGGCG
>JBDSSP010000023.1:0-8936 GCA_039928735.1 Novosphingobium sp.
AGGAAGGTCTTGGCGGTGCCAGGTGGGCCTTCAAGCAGGACATGGCCCTGCGCGAGCAGCGCGATCAGCAGATGCTCGATGGTCTCCGCCTGACCGATCACGGCCTTGGCGATTTGACCGCGAATGGCGCTGGCGAGTTGGCTGACCTCGCCCAAGGTCATTGCCGGGGTCGGGGCCAGGCTGGTGTCCGATGTATCGCTCATGTTTTCAGAATCCTTTCAAGCGAATGCAAGACTTGCGCCGCCTTGACGATGTCAGCGGCGCGTCGCGCGACGCGCAAACGCGCCGCAGCGGTAGAGAAGGCAGCAGGCACTCCAGTGCGCCCCGCCAGCGCCCTGTCGATCGCCGCTTCAGTCGCCGCAGCATCGGCAATACGCGGCAAGGCGAGCGCACGAGCCAGCCGTTCGCGGGAATGATCTGCATAGGGCGCAGCCACAAGATGCAGGCGGCGCGTGCGGCGGATCAACCCGGCGGCATTGGCCAGCAGTGCTCGTTTGCCAAAGGCAATTGCGCGCACTCCGCTGAGCGGCGGTCCGAACCGCAGAAAGCCGCGCCAGCCTACGACCAGGGCCGCGATCAGCAGGCACAAGGTTGCCGCGAGGAAAGGCGGAGTGAATGCCAGGGTCAGCAGATTGGCCGAGCGGGCCAAGCCGTTGAGGGTAAGATCGAAGCTGACCGGCAGATGCTTGTGCTCCATGGCGCTGCCCACCAGCGCGAGCGCCAGCATCGCCCGGTCTCGGTCGGCTAGGCCATAGTTGTTGAGCAGATCGGGCTCGGCAACGATTACCAGCGGCTGGAGATCTTCGTTATTGGCAGTGCTGGCCGAAACGCCCGCGTCGGCGTCGAGCTCGGGGTAGATGCCTGAATCATCCAGATAGCCCGCTAGCATCTGGCCATTACCGTCACGCACCAGCGCCACCATACTGCCTGACGTCATGGTCTGGGCCGCTTGCGGCGCCGCCAATGTTCCCTCACGGCGAAGTCCATGCCAGCGGGCCGATTCCCCGCGCAGCGAATCGATCTTGAGATCGAGCGAGCCCACGTCCTTGAGGGCGTTGCCCCAACCGGGCACCTTGCCATCTCCGATCGCGACCCAGCCCTTGCGCGCCTTGGGTTGGCCCGTTGCCGCATTGGCGGGCATCGTCTCCCATTTCGGAAGCACCAGCAAGGTCGGTCCGATGCGGCGCCGCGCGGCGATGACCTCGCTCAGCTTGTCGGCATCGCCATAGAGTGGCGGGGTGAGCACCAGCAGGCCGGGATCATCAAGCCGCGCCTTGCTGCGCGCGAGGCTTACAGTGTAGCCGCGCCGTTCCAGCAGATCGGCCAGCGCGGCATAACCATTGAGTCCCCTGCCGCCAGCATGGCTGCCGCCGTTGTTGGTGGAGCCCGAATCCATTCCAGAGCCGAGGATGTAAAGGAGCGTGACGAACAGTGTCGTCCCGAGCAGGACCAGCGCGAGCACTGTGCGCGGATTGAACGGATTCTCCCCCTTCTCGCTCATGCAGTGGGCTCGGCATGAGCGAATTGGTGGAGGGCAAAATCGGCGTAGGCAGAGCGAGCCGCCTGCCAATCAGTGGCATCGAGTTCGCGCAAGGCATAAAGGCTGCGCTCGACGCGCGCGGCGATCACCGCAAAGGCTTCGCGTGCGCGCTGGGGCAGGCTTGGCAATACCGCGATCTCGCGCGCGGTGGTGGCAGGGAGCAGCCAGTCGGGCTGCGCCTCGGCGATATGATTGATGCTGCGCTGGAGCAGCAGATGCGCAGCCTCGCCAAAACGGCCCTCAGCGGCCAACTGGTCAGCATCGGCCAAGAGCGCTACTGCATGTTCACGAACCGGGGCCCATTCCGGCGCGGCTTCGGCTTTCGGCTGGCGGCGACGCTCCAGCAAGGGTTCGAGAACGAGTCGCCACAGCAGGAACAGCATGCCCAGGATAGCAAGCGCAATCAAAACTTTCTGCAGCACCGGCCACGACACGCCCAAGGCCCGGCCAAGCGGCTCAAACAGGCTTTGCAGCCATTGGCCCAGCTTCTTGAGCCATTCCGGAGCCTCCGGTGGGGGTGGATTTCTCGCCGGTGGCAGAGGCGCATATTGGATATCGGCCGAGGCCCGCACGGCTTCCCAATCGCGCATCGCGTCGCTGGCCGCGCTCGAACCGGCGATGTCTGCGTCCTGCATCGTCACGCGCGCTAGGTGGCATGGGGCAGGCTTGCGTGCAAGTTACGCCGCTCTAGCCTCTTGGTCGAGCCTGGGGATACGAGCCGAGCAAACGGATATCCTTGCAGTGGAACGCCAGTTCGCGAATTGCCTGATCCACTGCCGGGTCACCCGGCGCTCCCTCGATATCGGCGAAAAAGGTGGTGGCGGCAAAGCTTGCGCCCTTCTGGTAACTTTCCAGCTTTGTCATGTTAACCCCGTTGGTCGCGAAACTGCCGAGCGCCTTATAGAGCGCGGCGGGCACATTGTTGACCTCGAAAACGAAGGTGGTCATCGCGTGACTGCCCGAAAGCGAGGCGGGATCGAGCGGCTGTTCAGCCAGGATCACGAAGCGGGTGGTATTATCAGCCGCGTCTTCGACATTTTCGGCAATGATTTTCAGGCCATATAGTTCTGCCGCAATCCGCGGTGCAATGGCGCAGGCGGCCGGATCGCCCTGTTCCTTGACGAAGGCTGCAGCCCCGGCGGTGTCGGCATAGGCCATCGGCACGATGCCGCGCTGCCGCAAATAATGCCGGGTCTGCCCCAGTGCCTGCGGGTGGCTGTAGGCGGCGGCAAAAGGCCCATCGCCTAATGCCATCACCGCATAGGAAATCGGCAGGAAATATTCTCCGGTGATGGAAAGTCCGCTCTCGGGCAGCAGGAAATGGATATCGGCGACCCGGCCATGTTGCGAATTTTCGATCGGAATGATCGCGCGCGCGGCCGGCCCGTCCTTCACCGCATCGAGCGCATCCTCGAAGCTGAAACAGGGCAGCGGCAGGCAGGCGGGATCATATTCCAGCGCGGCGCGGTGGCCGTTGCAGCCGGGCGCGCCCTGAAATGAGACCGTGCGCGCCGGATCGGCCTTGGCGGCCTGGGTCATTTCGCCGACGAGAGCGAGAGCGGGCTGTGGAAATGAGTGCATGGAGGTGGCCGCTTACGGATTATGCGCAAATGCCGCAATGGCCCTTGCGCTCAGCAAGAGGCCTGATTAGAGCGACGCGCAATTGGCAGGGCATTTCCTACGGGGCTATTTTTCGATGGACGACCGTTTCAATACTATCGCCGGCTGGACGCTGTTCTCAGGAATCGTCGCGCTAGGCCTTTCCAGCGTCAGCAGCCATATGTTCCTCGCTGACAAGAATGAGCGCCCCGAAACCATGGGCTACAAGATCGCCGGTGTCGTCTCCAGCGAGAAGGGCCCAGCGGCTGAAGTGCCAATTGAGACGCTTCTCGCCAGCGCAGATGTGGCCAAGGGCGAAGCAGTTTTCAAGAAATGCGCATCGTGCCACACGGCCACACAAGGCGGTCCAAATGGCATCGGACCAAATCTTTACGGAGTAGTCGGTGAAGCTATCGCCACTGGCCGCGGCGGTTTTGCCTTCTCCGATGATCTCAAGGCCAAGGGCGGCAAGTGGGATTTCACGGCTCTCAACCATTGGCTCGAAAATCCCAAGTCGATGGCAGCGGGCACGAAGATGACTTTCGCCGGTCTTGAGTCGCCAGCAGATCGCGCCAACGTCATCGCCTGGCTCAATACCCAGGGCTCGAACCTGCCACTGCCCAAGGCTCCGGTTGCGGCGGCGGCACCTGCCGATGGCAAGGCGGCGGCAGATGCGTCGGCCAAACCTGCGGAAGGTGCAGCGGCTGCCGCGGCACCAGCCAAGCCGTAATTCTCACCTATCTCGAAATCTGAAAGGGCAGGGCTGCGGCCCTGTCCTTTTCATATGGGGCGCTTGCTATGCGCGCCCCTTGAAGCCCTTGGCAATCACATACCACTCAGACGAATCCTTGCGGCTGGCAGGCGGCTTGGCATGTTTGACTGATGTGAAATGGCGCTTGAGCAGCGCCAGCAATTCAGCGTCGGTGCCCCCGGCGAGCACCTTGGCAACAAAGGCCCCGCCCGGCGCAAGAACGGTAACGGCAAAGTCTGCCGCCGCCTCGACCAAGCCCATTGTTCGCAGATGATCGGTCTGTTTGTGGCCGACAGTGTTGGCGGCCATGTCTGAGAGTATCAGATCGGGCGCACCGTCCAGAGCGCTCTCAAGCGCCGCGGGAGCCTCATCGGCCATGAAATCCATTTCGAAGATGGTGACACCGGGGATCGCGTCGGTTGGCAGCAAGTCAATCCCGGCGACCATGGCGGAGGGGCAACGCTGGCGCACGATCTGGCTCCAGCCGCCCGGCGCGATGCCCAGATCGATGACCCGACTGACGCCCTTGAGCAGGCTGAACTTGTCGTCGAGTTCGGCCAATTTGTAAGCGGCGCGGCTGCGATAGCCCTCAGCCCGCGCCTTCTGGACATAGGGATCGGCCAGTTGGCGCGCCAACCAGCGGGTCGAACTTGCAGTGCGTCCTTTGGCTGTCTTCAGGCGCTGGCCCTTCGCTCCGCCCTTCCCCTCTCCTCTCACATCGTTTCCCGGCGCAACCGTTCGACTTCGGAACGGAGGCGATCGCCCTCGCCATTGGCGGAGATCAGGCTGCGCAAGATGCCCTCGCGGATACCCCGATCGGCCACGCCCAGCCGGTCGGCGGGCCACAGGTCGAGAATGGCTTCCAGGATGGCGCAACCTGCCACCACCAAATCGGCCCGTTCGCGCCCAATACAGGGCAATTGCTGCCGTTCAGTGATCGACATTCCTGCCAACTTTACGCTGATTTCGCGCATGGAATCGGCGGGTACGATCAGGCCATCGACGGCACTGCGATCATACTGCGGCAGGTCGAGATGCAGGCTGGCAAGTGTCGTGACCGTGCCACTTGTGCCTAAAAGGCGCAGTGTGGCAACCTGTCCGGAGAGCACGCCTGCAGCAACAACCCGGTCGGCAAAATCAGCAAAGCTCTGCGCCACCCGGTCACGCATTCCGGCGTAGCGCGCCTGGCGCTCAGTGCGATCTGCGCCTTCCTGCCCGAAAGTCTCGGTGAGCGAGACCACGCCCCAAGGCACGCTCTGCCAATCTAGAATGCGCGGCACGGTGTCAGTCGATTCGATCAGCACCAGCTCGGTGGAACCACCGCCAATGTCGAAGATCATCGCCGGGCCATTGCCCGGTTCAAGCAGGATGTGACAGCCGAGCACCGCAAGTCGCGCTTCCTCGCGCGCAGTAATGACATCGAGCGCAATGCCCGTCTCGCGCTTGACGCGCTCGATGAATTCATCGCCATTGGCCGCCTGTCGGCAGGCTTCGGTCGCCACCGATCGCGCCAGATGGACATTGCGCCGCCGCAGCTTGTCGGCGCAGACCGTCAGCGCGCCAAGCGTCCGGTCCATCGCCGCATGGCTGAGCCGCCCGGTCTGCGCCAGACCTTCGCCGAGCCGCACCACCCGGCTGAAGGCATCGATCACCGCGAAATTCTCGCCCGAGGGTCGCGCGATCAGCAGCCGGCAATTGTTCGTTCCCAGATCGATTGCAGCATAAGATTGGCGCGATGCTGGTGCGGGCCGCATCCCGCCGGTGGCTAGCCCAGGGCTGTTTAGCCCGTGGGTGCCTGGAACGTGAATCTGCCCGGGTGCCACAGCAACCTTGTTGCAGGGAGCCGTTCCCATCTGCGCCGGAGCGGCATCCGCGCCCCGTGCCGCTTCTGCCTGCATTGCCGACGGGAAATTTTCCGCCATGTGATCGACACTCTTTATTGTTTTCGCAGCGCTGGGCCGCGTACTTGGCCGCGAATCTAGCGCCAAGCAGGCCATCCGGCAAGCCCGCCGTCTTGACGCGTCCGACCCGTCCGCCTAGAGGCTCGCCCCTGTTGCCCCGTCGTCTAATGGTAAGACACCGGTTTCTGATACCGTTTATCGAGGTTCGAGTCCTCGCGGGGCATCCATTTATGGTCTTTAAGGCATTGTTTTTACATTGATATTCTCGGGGATGTCGCAATCGTCCCCATATTAGTCCCCACATTTCGTAATGCATGGGTGCGAACAAGGTTGGCCGAACACGGTCCGCAACCCGCTTCCGAATAGCACCTTCGCCGCGAATTAGTTTGGCGCGGTCATGCGCACTACATCGCCACCTCCCCCCAACCGGACCCCCTTTTCGCGCATGGGGTGGGGGTCGCGCGCGCTCCTGGCCCTTCGCAAATTGTGCAGGAAATTCCGGATATGGTTGAAGGCCATGGCACGCGACTGGATTCTAAGACCGTAAAGCCACAAGCGGGCATCGGTTGCTTAAAATCTGGATTTCGGCCATTCATATAAGGTCTAGGAGGCGCTTGGCAATCATTGGCCAGGGTTGCGCGAGGTCGACGGAAGCCAGTCTCACGTTGTGACCTTGTACGTCATAAACAGCATCAATGGCGCCTCTCACCTGGGGATACAACAGGATGCCGTCCAATTGCGTCTCTGCTGGGACTCGTGGCGCATAATTTTTAAGATAGCTAAACAGCTGGTACAAGTTAGCTGAGCGAAAACTCGAAGCCCCCTGGTAGGTTTGCAGCGCCTCTGCGTAGAACTTAGCGTCAATGATGACCTGCCGATATTGCGAACGCAGGAAGACGTCGACACGCATTTGTGGCAACCGATCTTCCGCGCCGACGGACAGTGCCGTGGCATCCCAACGAATTGCCAAGGGCTCGACACGATATGTCGATTGCTCTGCTCGGTAAAAGTTCCGGACAAAGGCTTCAAAAACCCGCGCCATTTCACGTTCATCGCGGAGGACATCCTTGAAACTGTGTCCCAAGCCATCCTGCGTTGGTATGGTGTTTTCAAACACCAAGCGCGCTACCTGAAGCAGCAGGTTGTAGAATGCGTTGTTCCGGTGCAGCTGAATGCGTGCAAAACAGCCCTGCGTCAGTCTGATATTCGATACATCGTGCAGTCTAGCGACCATGCGTCGACATTCGACCGCCAACACGGTCTCGATGCGATTTAGCGTGCACAGGCGCTTAAGGGCGGCTTTTAATATCTGATTATGCAGCACGTCGTGGCTGAGCTCGTCATAAGAACAATGCAGGCGCCGCGCATTTCGGGCATGCAAACGCAATGATGCACCTAGCTCGATATGGCCGCGTACCGTCGCAATCTCCTCCTCTCTAGGTTGGTACGCACGGTCCAATCCCCGCCGGAACAGGCTATGCATTCCGTTGAGCAGTACGCGGGCAAGTAGGTTTGGCAAGTCTGGGCTGTCTTCCGCACCCGTCACCAAGGTTCGGCCTTCGCTGAACCGCTCCCAAGCATAGCAGTACAGGTAGTAAATGTTTGCAACGGGGATAGGGCTTGCCGCGGTCATAGGCCTTCCAACAACCGCTCTTCCCATTCATCCGCACGTTGGGGTGTATCGAACCAGTATTCCCTCAGCAGTGGCGCAATTTCGGTTTTGACAATGCGCCGATACCAGGCGGTGTCGGTCTCGGATGCCAAGGGTTTTCCGCAGAAGAAGCTGTGACCAACGGCAAAGCCAGGGCCAAGGTTTAAGGTATCGCGCACGATCTCTTGGTTTAAGACTGCGACACGGCCAATCAATGCAGAAGAAAGGTCAATGCCGATGCCATTAGCGGCAAGGAATGCGGCAAACTTTGCAGAACTGATTTTCGGTTTGAGGTCGATAAAAGCGAAGCGACGGCGCAAGGCATAGTCAACTACTGCAAGTGATCGATCGGCAGTGTTCATCAAGCCCATTATGTACACGTTGGGCGGTACATGGAAATTTACGTTACCTGAGGCCACGGGCATTGCCCAATTCGGACCACGCTTGTCGCTCTCGATTAGGAGCATAAGCTCCCCGAGTATCTTGCTAAGGTTGCCGCGGTTGATCTCATCGATTACAAAAACATAGCGGTTATTTGGGTCCGCCTCTGCCTTTCGGCAAAACTGAACAAACTTGCCTGCCTTCAGCTCAAAGCCCTTATCTGTAGGCCTGAAGCCTTCGACAAAATCCTCATAGGAATAGCTTTGATGGAACTGGACGAAGCCCACTCGGTTGCGTTCTGCCTCTTCCATCAACGCAAACGCTAACTTCTCTGCAGCAAAGGACTTACCGACGCCCGGCGGGCCCTGGAGGACGATGTTCTTCTTTGCCGTCCAAAGCAGGAGAATGTCCTCGATTTCCTGCTTGTCGAGGAAAAGCGTCTTTAGCGCGTCTTCGATTGAGTAAGGCTCTGCATCCGCACTTGCCTCAGGCTCGGAAATCTCCTCACGGCCTATCATTGGCAACGGCTTACCCGCAGCGTCTTGATAAGCCCGATTCAGGATGGAAACCAAAGTTGGGGTCGCTTCGGTCAGGTAGGCACCTTGGTTTAGATCGAGCTTGGAGTTGAAAAATAGCCCCTTTGCGCCCCCATCAATCAGCTCCTTAAGCTCGGTGGCATAGGGTTCTGTCTTGAACAGCTTGTCCCGATCGAGTGGTGGATTAAGATTTTCGAATTCCTTGAGAGTGATCCGAAAGCAATCCCCCTGCCAATCTGTGCCGTCAATGCCCCGAAATCGATCGTTGGCGAACTCAGCTGCGACTGAGATGCCCGTAAAGGCGATATTGTCGGTCAGGTGGAGGACGACGTCGCCGGGCTTTACCGCGCGCATGTTGGCGTAGATGTCGCCGCCGCTTTTCGACTTTTGCGGGGACCATAGTGCCCTGCCTAGTGCATGCTCACCGGCTTCCCGATCCTCACGCCCCCTCACCAATAACCTCCTCCAGGCCCGGCATCTGAGCGTCATGCGCCTTCTGCTCCACCAACCGCGCGCAACGTCCGGGATCAAGGATGGCGGCAAAGGTCATGACCGCTGCAGCCTGTGCTGGCGCCAG
>JBDSSP010000024.1:0-4444 GCA_039928735.1 Novosphingobium sp.
GCGGGATTGGGGTCGCGGTCATCGCGAGGCAATGCGGCGTTCGTTTGCCCTTCTGCGTCAGCATCAGGCGCTGGCCTACGCCGAACCGGTGTTGCTCGTCGATCACCACCATGGCGAGGTTCTTGTACGCAACGGTATCCTGGAAGATTGCATGGGTGCCGACGACGATGTGGATCGAGCCATCCAGCAGCCCCATCAGGATCGAATCGCGCGCCCTGCCCTTGTCGCGCCCGGTAAACAGGCTGATGTTGACACCCGTCCCCGCCAGCATACCGCTGAGCGTAGCGAAGTGCTGGCGGGCGAGAATCTCGGTCGGGGCGAGCAGCGCGGCCTGCGCCCGCGCCTCGACTGCGATCAGCATGGCTTCCAGTGCCACTACAGTCTTGCCCGAGCCGACATCGCCTTGCAGCAGGCGCAGCATCGGCGCGGCCTGCGCCAGATCGCCCTCGATTTCGCTGATCGCGCGGCGCTGCGCCCCTGTCAGCGCGAAGGGTAGATGCAGCTTCGCGCGCAACGATCCGTCGCCCGCCAGCGGTGTGCCGACTTTCGCACGGTTGGCATTGCGTACCAGCATCAGGGCAAGGCTGTTGGCCAGCAGTTCATCATAGGCAAGCCGGTCGCGAGCTTCGATGTGCTCGCCTTTGTGCGCCAGCATCAAGGCATCGCGCCAGGCTGGCCATTGCATTCTATCGAGCAGGCCCGGCTCGATCCATTCGGGCAATTCGGGCAGCCGTTCCAGCGACTGGTGCACCAATGCCGCAAGTCTGCCCTGAGTCAGTCCTTCAGACAACGAATAGACCGGTTCGGTAAGTTGGCCCAGCATCCCGGCGCTGTCTTCGCTGACATGGTCAGGGTGGACGATCTGCAGCATCTGGCCATATTGATCGAGACGTCCGGCGACCCAGCGCTTTTCGCCCAGCGGAAGCTGCTTCTTGCCCCAGCCCGCGTTACGTCCGAAATATGTTATGGCGCAGATGTTGCCGGGCTCATCAGCGGCCAGCACCCGCATCGGTCCGCGCCCGGCGGAGGCGCGATATTCGACCGGCGTCAGCGCAACGATGATGTTCTCGCCGACCGAAGCTTCGTCAAGATCGGCCACCACCCGGCGTTCGACGAAACGATCCGGCAGATGATAGGCAAAATCCTTGACCCGGGTGAGTTCCAGCTTCTCCAGCGGACGCGCCAACTGCGGGCCGACACCCTTGAGGCTGGCGCTCTCGGCAAACAGGGGATTGAGACGTTCGGGCCGCATATGGCGGCTATAGCGCGAGCTCTGCGGAATTCACCAATCCGATTGCCTATTTTTGATCCAGCGCATTGCGGACGGACCTTGTTGGGCGCTGGGAGGTTTTATGACGGCCGGATCGAGCATGCCGACAAGGAGAAACTGATGTTGATACCCCACGGCACTGTTATTGCCCTCGCTGATGGCAAGCACCTCGAACTGTATCGCAATGACGGTGACGAAGGTCAGCCTGAATTTACTGGCCAGCCATCGCCGAAGCTCGATTCCCACAATCACAGTGCTGGAAGTCACCATTCGAGCGCGGGCAATCCTGATGGCCAAATGGTCATTGAAGACGCCCACGCCGGGGCTGCTGTGGCCTGGCTCAACAATGAAGTGCTGGGCCACAGGATCGAACACCTCGTGGTCATCGCCGCGCCGCGCACACTGGGCGAGATGCGCAAGCATTACAGCAAGCAGCTTGAGGGCGTATTGCTGTGCGAATTGCACAAGGACCTGATCGGCAAGGCCCCGGCAGCAATCCTGACGGCCTTGCGCGAGAAGCAATAGCGCGCATCTTGGCAGTATCTTGCCAGCATCGGCGCGGTGCCCTACCCGCGCGGCATGACTTTTAGCCCCCGCCTAGCCCGCCTTAAATTCCGCGCCTGGCACCGCGGCACGCGCGAGGCTGACTACATGATCGGCGGTTTCTTCGATCGCTATGCGAGTGGCTGGGGAGAGGCGGAAGTGGTCTGGTTCGAGGCGCTGATCGAGGAAGACGACGTCGATATCATGGCCTGGGCACTGGGCACGCTCAAGGTGCCGGGCGAATATCTCGGAGTGCAGATGGAACTGATGCGCAAGCTCGACTACGTCGAGATTCCGCGCTGATTGCGCAGTCGTTCAGGCAAGGTCTGCAATGTCATAGACCACCACCTTGTCCCACAGATGCCCGCAGCGCTCGATGAAAGCCTGGTGAAGGGAATGAACCTGGTAGGCCTCCTGATCGGCAATCGAATCGAAAGTCATGGATTCGGACAGGCTCCACGAATGATCGACGACATCGCGCGCTTCTGTCGCGGCGGGCACGCCAATATGCAGGCTGCGAACCTGCTCGATTGCACGCAGGCCCTCAACGCCTTCCGCAAGAATGGCCAGGTCCTCGTGGGACTCCGGATTTTTCAGCCAGAACAGAGCCATGTGTCTGATTGCTCCGTCGCTGCTCATAGCGCTTTCCCACGTTTTCGGTGTTTGGTTCCTACGGCCAGATCACCGGGACCTCAAGCCTGAATATCTGGAGAGAAGGGCTGGGCAGCGGCCCCTTCCCCGGCTAACGGCACACCTCCTCCATGCCTGACATCAACCGCATCTTAACCGCCAAGGCCCCTCTCACCCTCGCCGTCGTGGCGCGCGGGGCGCAGCCGCTTGTGCTGGCCGACCTCGCCCGGGCAGCGAAGACGCGCGCGGTTTTCATTGCGCCGGATGAAGCGGCGATGCGCGCCGTCAGCGAAACAGCTGGCTTTTTCGCGCCCGAACTGGACGTCATCGAATTCCCGGCCTGGGATTGCCTGCCCTATGACCGCGCCAGTCCGGCGCTGACCGTCAGCGCGCGCAGACTGGCCGCGCTGCATCGCCTGCAGGAGGCACCGAAAGGCCCGCAACTGCTGGTCACGACAATCAACGCCCTGCTGCAACGCTCCGTCACTCCGTTCCGTGTCCGCGAATCGGTGCGACTGCTCAAACCCGGCATGGAAATCAGCCGCGACAGCCTGATCGGCCTGCTCCAGCGCCAAGGCTATTCGCGCAGCGACACTGTAGTCGATGCCGGCGAATTTGCCGTTCGCGGGTCGATTTTCGACATTTTCCCGTCAGGCCTCGCACAGGGCCTGCGGCTCGATTTTTTCGGCGACGAACTCGAAACACTGCGACTGTTCGATCCCAACACCCAGCGATCAACGGGCACTGCTGACCAGCACTTGCTGCTGCCGGCGAGTGAAGCCCTGCTTGACGAGGAAAGCGTTAAACGTTTCCGCAGCCGCTACCGCGAACTGTTCGGCGCCAATGCCACGTCCGATCCGCTCTATCAGGCCGTCAGCGACGGACGGCGGCTGGCGGGAATGGAGCACTGGCTGCCACTGTTCGAGGAACGGCTTTCAACCCTGTTCGATCATCTGGGCAGCGATGATCTGATGCTGATTGACACGGGTGCGCTGGGCGCGGCCGACGAGCGGCTGACTGACATTGCCGACTATTTTGCCACGCGTACTGATACCTCAGGAAAAGCCGCAGGTAGCTACCGACCTCTGGAGCCAAGCGCGCTCTATCTTAATCGGACAGAACTCGACGAAAAGCTCGCCGCATGGCCGATCCACCGCACCGACCAATTCGCCCAACCCGCCAGCGACCGCGTGCTCGATTGCGGCTTCGCCAGTGCCCGCGATTTTTCTCCGGAAAGGGCCCGGGGGGAAAATGTCTATGAGGCGGCGGCGAAGCATCTGCACAGCGTCGCCAGGTCGGGCCGCAAGGCGATTATTGCCGCCTATTCCGAGGGCAGCAGGGCGCGGATTTCCGCGATTCTTGGCGAAGCCGCCAAGCCTGCGCCGCTGCTGGCAGACAACTGGCAGCAAGCGCTGGGCATGGCAGCCAATGCGACACCTGTCGCAACCATCCTGCCGCTTGAATCCGGATTTTCCAACGCCGACATCGAACTCATCACCGAGCAGGACATTCTCGGCGACCGGCTGGTGCGCCGCAAGAAGCGCAAGAAGGATGCCGACGCTTTTTTGGCGGAGCTTTCGGCGCTGACGCCGGGCGATCTGGTGGTCCACATGGACCACGGCATCGGGCGCTATGAAGGGCTGCAATCGATCCCGGTCGGCAAGTCGCCACACGATTGCGTGATGCTCAGCTATGCCGGGGGCGACAAGCTCTACATCCCGGTCGAGAACATCGATGTCCTCTCGCGCTATGGTAGCGACAATGAATTCGTCGTGCTCGACCGGCTCGGCGGCGAGGCCTGGCAAAGGCGCAAGGCGCGGCTCAAGGAGCGGATCCGCGACATTGCCCATGCG
This sequence comes from Novosphingobium sp., assembly GCA_039928735.1. GTDB lineage: Bacteria > Pseudomonadota > Alphaproteobacteria > Sphingomonadales > Sphingomonadaceae > Novosphingobium. The sequence continues at coordinate 4,297 of JBDSSP010000024.1, forward strand.
TTGCTGCGCACAGCTGCTGCAAGGGCACTGCGGCAGGCGCCCGTGCTGGTGCCCGAACCGGCGAGCTACGACCAGTTTTCGGAAGGATTCCCGTGGGATGAAACCGAGGACCAGGAGCGCGCCATCGAGGAAGTGCTGGCAGATCTCG
>JBDSSP010000025.1:0-11779 GCA_039928735.1 Novosphingobium sp.
CCGGCCTAGTGCTGTGAGGCGGATATTCGGTTCGAAAAACGACAATGCCATCGAGAACTTTTGCCCAGTTGGCGGACCGGTATTCATGAAAGAAGATGCCGCCCTGGGCCGGACCAATCTGCCTGAGCCGTCTGGCCGCTAACAATACTGTTTCGGTGCCGGGTTTCGCAAACGCGGACGCCTCAACCGAGTCTGCTGGCACAGGCGGCAGGGGCTTGTCGTCTTGTCGCGACCATCTGAAAGTGCCGCCATAGGCGGTAAACCCAAGCGAAAAGGCACGATCTCCGTATGTTTCATGCACATAGGCTCCGAAATTCTTCGCGCTAGCGAACGGAGGATAGGCAGTAGCGTCCTTGGCTATATGGGCACTGGCACTCCACACAATGACCTTACTGCGTAGTGGCAATCTGTTCTTCAATGTGCGGAAAATGTCGAACATCGCGCGATCCCGTGCTTGGTTCAGGCTTTGGCTATCTCCCGCATCCACCACGAAATAGGATTGCATGACAACAAGCATTCTATTTTGTTCCTCGCGCAATTTTGCATCAGTACTGGGGCTGTTTTTTATAGCCTGCGAAATTTCGGAAAGGCATTGCAGCAGTTCGGCCTGTGCGGATTGCTCATAGCCGTTGTAGATGCGCTCTCGCATAACTCGGTGGCATTGGACCTGTCTGGTGCTATCGAGGTAGCGCGACAGTTCGGCTGGAAGGCGGTCATTGGTATAGGGCTCCTCAAACCCACTGGTTTGAAAATCAATGCCGCCTAGAACGAGGCGTCCGGATGTCGCCTCCTTGGCAAGAAACGGAAGCAACGGCTGAAATTCACGATCAAGCTTCCACAGACCGCCGACTGCCGCCCCTACCATGTCCGGGGTAACAACCCTACCTTCTCGCCTCGCTCTGGCGATTGACTCGAACTCGTAATAACTGCCCTCGAAGTAGACGGCTTGGTAATGGCACCGTGTGACGAGCTGTTGGACGAGTGCGACCTTGAATGTGCTGGTGTGGCCATCAGCGTGCGTCGCTTCACCCAGCAAAGCGACCTCCTTGCCGCATAGTTGGTCGACGGTAGCCGCCAGCGCAAGTCGGTCTTCCGGCATTCCGACGGCGGGATCGCCAGAGATTGCAATTTGCGCGAAGGATGGATTGGTTGCGCCAAGCAGCAACAGGAGAATTACCACCTCTTTTGCTAATCGTAGCTGCGTCATATCTACCTCCCGCGTCGCTAATGGCTGACGTGCTCCTTGACGTGCACCCCAACTTGTTATCAGTCAGAGGCAGAGTCCTCATGCTTAATGCTTGGTGATTGAAAGCAGAGCTACGGTGCAGAGCTACGGTGACAGTTTACTTAACCCCCAAACTCCGCCCGCGTTTTCTGACCCAGTGCCTTTCGCCGCACCTTCAGAACGGGGACACGCAATAGCATGTCCCCCCTCACTGCTTCCCCTCGCGCAGTTGCTCAGCGGAAATGTGCACCCGCCTCCCATCGCGCACGATAACGATTCCCGTCCCGGTCTGGATAGCCGTCCGTCGCGCCATGTCGGCCGCGCGGCGCATGGCGGCCAGCGATCCGCGCATGTCAGCGTGTGTGGCCTTGGGCAGGTCTTCCTGTTTCACGGGTTTTCGCTCCATTCCAGCAACACGGGTTCCGACCCACTGCTGTCATACAACATCCAATCACTCACCGCCAATTTGTAATGACGCTTGAAATTGGCCTGCTCGCTAGCGAAACGGCGGCGGATGACTGGCTCGGGAATATCATGTCCGCCCTGCTTGACCCGAAGCGCCACGCGCTCGATCGCGGCTTCGGCGTTCGGAAGGCTGAGGAAATAAAGGCTCGCCCGATAGCCTTGTTCGCGCCATTGGCGGATGTGGCTCAACCAGCCCACACCTGAAAGCGTGGTCTCGAAGGCGAAGCTGTCGTCGCGCGCAGCGCACAGCGTGATCTCCTCGAGCATCAACCGCCCCGCACGGATCGCGGCAGTTTCCGGCGCAAAGGCGGCAAGTCCCGCCGCAATCGCATCGGCATTGATGAAGCGCGGCAGGTCGGCTTCTCCGGGCAGGAAAGATTGCGCGAAAGTGGTCTTGCCCGCGCCATTGGGGCCGGCAATGATGATGACGCGCTTGGGTTTCGCCGACGTCATCGGGTGACTACTCCTCCCCCATCCGCAGCGCCGCAATAAATGCCTCCTGCGGAATGCTCACATTGCCATATTCCCGCATCCGCGCCTTGCCCTTCTTCTGCTTGTCGAGCAGCTTCTTCTTGCGGGAAATGTCGCCGCCGTAGCATTTTGCGGTCACGTCCTTGCGCATCGCCGCAATCGTTTCGCGGGCGATGACTTTGCCGCCTATCGCCGCCTGGATCGGGACCTTGAACAGGTGGCGGGGGATCAGATCCTTTAGCCGTTCGCACATGTGGCGGCCGCGCGCCTCGGCGACGCCGCGGTGGACGATCATGCTGAGCGCGTCGACGGGTTCGTTGTTGACGAGGATCGACATCTTGACGAGATCGCCTTCGCGCGCGCCGATCTGTTCGTAGTCAAAGCTGGCATAGCCGCGGCTGATGCTTTTGAGGCGATCATAGAAATCGAACACGACTTCGTTGAGCGGCAATTCGTAGGAAACCTGGGCGCGGCCGCCGACGTATGTCAGCCCGGTCTGGACGCCGCGGCGATCCTGGCAGAGCTTGAGGATGGAGCCCAGGTATTCGTCCGGCGTGTAGATCGTCGCCTTGATCCACGGCTCGTCGATCTGTTCGATGCGGCTGGGATCGGGGTAGTCGGCGGGGTTGTGGAGGAAAATTTCCTGCGCGTCGTCGGTTTTGCTTTTGCGCAGCTGGATGCGGTAGACGACGCTGGGCGCGGTGGTGATCAGGTCGAGGTCGTATTCGCGGGTGAGGCGCTCCTGGATGATTTCCAGATGCAGCAGGCCGAGGAAGCCGCAGCGGAAGCCGAAGCCCAATGCGGCGCTGCTTTCCATTTCGAAGGTGAAGCTGGCATCGTTGAGGCGCAGGCGGGCGATGGATTCGCGCAGTTTTTCGAAGTCCGCCGCGTCGACCGGGAACAGGCCGCAGAACACTACCGGCTGGACTTCCTTGAAGCCGGGCAGCGCCTGTGCGGCGCCCTGTTTGACCGTGGTGATAGTGTCACCCACCTTGGCCTGCGCGACTTCCTTGATCTGGGCAGTGATGAAGCCGATTTCGCCTGCGGCCAGTTCGTCGAGCTGTTCGATCTTGGGGCGCATGCAGCCGACCCGGTCGATCAGGTGCTCGGTGCCGCCGGCCATGAATTTGACCGACATGCCCTTCCTGATGACGCCATCGATGATGCGCACGAGGATGACGACGCCAAGGTAGGGATCGTACCAGCTATCGACCAGCATGGCTTTGAGCGGCGCGGCGCGATCGCCCTTGGGGGGCGGGATGCGGGTCACGATGGCTTCGAGCACTTCGGCGATGCCGATGCCGCTCTTGGCGCTGGTGAGCACGGCCTGGCTGACGTCGAGGCCGATCACTTCCTCGATTTCGGCGCGGACTTTTTCGGGTTCGGCGGCGGGGAGGTCGATCTTGTTGATGACCGGGACGATCTCGTGGTCGTGTTCGATCGACTGGTAGACGTTGGCGAGGGTCTGGGCTTCGACGCCCTGCGCCGCGTCGACGACGAGCAACGCGCCTTCGCAGGCGGCGAGGCTGCGGCTGACCTCGTAGGCGAAATCGACGTGGCCGGGGGTGTCCATCAGGTTGAGCTCATAGAGCTTGCCGTCGTGGGCGGTGTAGTTAAGGCGCACCGTCTGCGCCTTGATGGTGATCCCGCGCTCCTTCTCAATGTCCATGTTATCAAGCACTTGCGCGGACATTTCGCGCTCGGTGAGGCCGCCGGTGTGCTGGATCAGCCGATCGGCCAGCGTCGACTTGCCGTGGTCGATATGGGCGATGATGGAGAAGTTGCGGATCTGCGCGAGGTCTGTCATCCGCGGCCGTTAGCAGTGCGCAGCGCCCTTGTCAGCAGCGCGTTCAGCCCTGCCGCATGGCCTTGCGTGCTCCGTCGTGCACTTCGGCGAATTTGGGAGAGCCCAGTGTCGCCGCGCCGTTCTGCGCCACCAGATCAAGCGGATAGCTTCCCGGCGGCAACGCTCCCAGCGGCATTCCCGCCGCGGCCATGGCATAGGGCGAAAGCCGGTTGCGCGTCACCAGCCCGCCCGCGCCATCGTCAACCAGCGGCAGTTCGAACTCGATGCCCTGCATCGCCCCCGCCGAGCGGCGCACTTCGCCGACTGCGAGCTGGCCGCCGCCGAAGTCAAGCACGAAGCTGGTTCCGACGGGCACGTCGAGCAGGCCTTCGACCACGCAGCCTGTGCGCGACAGATTGCGCATCGTCACCTCGTAGCGATAATCCTCATGGATTACCCCGACCTTAAGATAGACGGTGCGGCGATCCTGGCGATAGCGGCTTGGACCTTCGGGTTCGATGGTCCATTCGCCGCAAGTCATCGCTTCGAGCACATCTTCTGCGCCGACCGCATCGGCATAGATATTGCCCTGGATCTGGCCAACTTCGAGGCTGCGCATCAAGGCCAGTTCATCGCCTGCGGCAATCCCGTTGGCAGTGACCGTCATGTCGAACGAATGAGCCAGACTAACGATGGCCTTGACGATAGCAACCTTGCGGCTGCCCGGCTCGGTGATCCCGCGGATGAAGGTTTCGTCGAACTTGATTTTGTCGAACGGGGTGATGCACAGATTGCCGAGCGAGGAAAAACCCGTGCCGAAGCGATCAAGCACGATCCGCACGCCAAGGATCTTGAGGCTATTGAACATGTCCCTTGCGTCCTGGGACGCACCCGCCAGCATCGCTTCGGCGAATTCCAGTTCCAAACGTTCGGGAGCAAGCTCGGAATTGGCCAGCGCCTGCGTGACCACGGTCACAAACTCGCTGTCGGCGAATTGCGCCGAGGTAACGTTAATCGCGACTTTGACGCTGCCCGGCCATGACACGGCCTCTTCGCAGGCGCGCCGCACTGCCCAATTGCCCAATGCTCCGGTCAGATTGGCTTCTTCGGCGATTGGCAGGAAGACGTCGGGCGAAACTTCGCCAAGATCGGGGTGAACCCAGCGCCATTCGGCAGCAAGCGCGACGACCTTGTTGCTGCTTGTCTCCATGATCGGTTGATAGACCAGGTAAATTTCGTCGCGTTCGAGCGCACCGCGCAATTCAGCTTCAATCCGGCGGCGACGGTCCGCATCGCTTAGCAGGTCGCTGGAATAGAAGCGGAATTGGCCTCGTCCACCGCCCTTCGCGGCATAGAGCGCCAGGTCGGCATTTCGCACCAATTCACTTGGTTCGACGCCATCATAGGGAGCAATGGCGATGCCCACCGACGCGCCGATTACCGCGCGGCTTTCGCCCAGTGCGAACGGCTGCGACAATATCGCGATGACGGTCTTGGCCAGTTCACCAAGTCGGCCCCGGTCATCCATGTCGGGCAAGATGACCTGAAATTCATCGCCTCCGAGCCGGCCTATTTCGCATTGCTTGCCAATCACCTGACGCAAGCGTTCGGCGACCTGCCTGAGCAATTCGTCGCCGGCAGGGTGGCCCAGTGTATCGTTGACCTGCTTGAAACGATCGAGATCGAGCATCATCAGCGCGCAGGAGCGTTTGGCCGCCCTGTAGGCGGTGAGGATCGAGGCTAGCCGCCTGCCCATGGCGTGGCGATTGGAGAGACCGGTGAGCGAGTCGAACATGGCCAGCCGCGACGAGTCTTTCTCACTCTGGCGGCTGGCGGTGATGTCCACGCCGTTTCCGAGATAACCGCAGAAATCCCCACTGTCAGAGAATTGCGGCCGCCCGGAGATCGCCCACCACAGTTCTTTTTCGTCGGTTGCAGCACGGATCGTCAGCCCTGCGAAGGTTTTTTTCGCACCGAAAATCAGCGGCAAGGTGCGCTCGCTGGTCTCATCTTCGTCGCGATCGAGAATAAACAACGAATGGAACGGCTGGCCTACCAAATCTGTCGATTTGGTTCCAAGCTGCGTGGCTACACTTTCCGAAATGTAGCCAATGCGGCCTTGGGCATCACTCACCCAGAACCAGCCCTGCCCCGAACGCTCATAGTCACTCAGCAACAACTGGGTCTGGATCGACCGATCACCGGTGCCAGGCGACAGGACAGCGTCCCGGGCACGCTTGCCGCCAAGCATGCCGCGCAATTTGCCAATCCCTGAGCTATCGCCTCGTGCCAATGGAGCTCCCTATCGAAACTGCGGATGGATTAATGGCGACATTATTAGATCATCGTGGTTTACGATTGACTAACAGGGGACCTGGACTGTGCCTTCGGCTGACTATCCTGGCACAGAATTTTCTTCACCCGTCCGGGGAAGGCAATGAGATAAAAAATCCGCGCAACGCGGCCGCGCTTAGCCCGCCTTCCTGAGGATCGCATCGCCGGGCCTGCGCACCGGGCGTAGCGGCGCAATCATCGAAGGACCTGACTGGTCGAGGTATAGTATCTGGGCGAATTCCACGCCCATGCGGTCGTCTTGCGACCAGCGCGCGGTTGCTACAATGATATGACCAGGCCCCATCTGGACATTGAACGTCGTGCCCCTTGGCACATTCCAAAGGCCTTCAATCATCGCACCGGTAGCCGAGATGTTGCGGATTGTGCCTTGATAGTGTTCGCCGCCACTTTCGAGCAATATCTTGCGCAGCATGGTGTGGCGATGTGAACGGGCGGCGCGAGGGCCTTGGGCGATGGCAATCAGCCCTGACTCGAGCCGCTCAGTCGCCGCCTCCACGCTCAGCGGCCTGTCATAGATATAACCCTGGATATGACTGCAGCCGAGCATCCGGATTAGATCGAGTTCGTCGAGCGTTTCGACACCTTCGGCAGTTGTCTCCATGCCCAGCGCTTCGGCCAGGCTGACGATCGCCGCGATGATTGCGCCGTTGCGGCTACCTGGCATCGTGGCACCGCGCACGAAGCTCTGGTCGATCTTGATTTTGTCGAACGGCGCCTTCTTGAGATAGCCTAGCGAGGAATAACCGGTGCCGAAATCGTCAAGTGAAAGGCGCACGCCGATCCGCTTGAGCGCGGCAAACATGGCATCGGTGCCGGCGTCATCGTTGAGGAACACGCTTTCGGTGATTTCCAGCTCAAGCCGCGCCGGATCGATCTGAGCGGAGGCGAGCGCGCTGGTGACGATCGCTGGCAATGCCGGATTGGCGAATTGCAGCGGCGAGACATTGACCGCGACCCGGACGGACTCCGGCCACTTCGCCAGATCATGACAAGCGGTGCGCAGCGCCCATTCGCCGATCGGCGCGATCAGCCCGGTCTCTTCGGCAACGGGGATGAATTTGCTTGGTGACAACGCCCCGTGGACCGGGTGATTCCAGCGCAGCAGGGCTTCAAAGCCGGTGATTTTTTCGGTCGTGGTGTGGACCACCGGTTGGTAATGCAGTTCCAGCCCGCCGCTGGCCAGCGCGTCACGCAGGTCCTGTTCGAGTTCGCGGCGCTCTTCGGCGTCGCTGTGCAGATCGGCCGCATAGAAATGGTGACGGCCGCGGCCGCCGTCCTTCGCTGCATAGAGCGCGAGATCGGCATTGCGAATCAGGGCCTCGCTGGTGACACCGTCGTCGGGCGAGACCGCGATGCCGATGGAGACCCCAATCACCGCCCGCATCCCGTCGATCGAATAGGCGTGACTGAGATTCTCGATGATTTTCTGCGCCAACTGCGCCAGCTCATCAAGCCGGAATCTGCCGGGGATAATGACCTGGAATTCGTCGCCGCCGAGCCGCCCGACCCGCCCGGCCTTGTCCACCGTACGCTCCAGTCGCTGCGCCACCTGCGTGAGCAGCGCATCGCCGGCCGGATGTCCCATTGTATCGTTGACCTGCTTGAAGCGATCAAGATCGAGCAGGAAGACTGCGCAGGCGCGCTGTTCGATGCGCTGCGAATTGAGGATCTTTTCCAGCGTCTGCGCCATCTGGAATCGGTTGGCGAGACTGGTCAGCGAGTCATAGTGCGCCAGCCGCGAGGCATTTTCTTGCGAGCGCTTCTTTTCAGTGAGATCGCTGCCCGAGCCCCGAAAGCCAACGAAATTGTTGAAGGTGTCGTGGACGGGGCGACCGGTGACAGACCACCATCGCTCTTCCTCTCCCTTTGTCGCAGCGCGCACTGCGAGGTCGTGGAACGGCGAACGAGCTGAAAGGTGAAAGTTGAGTGTGCGCTCGCCTTCCCGATTGCTGTCATCGAGTAGGAACAGTTCGGTGAAGGGGCGGTTCAGCAGCTGTTCCTGGCTTCGGCCAAGCAGTTCGCTGATGGTAGGCGAGAGATAGGTGATCGCCCCGCGCCGGTCGGTTTCCCAGAACCAGCCTTGTCCTGTCTCTTCGTATTCGGCCAGCAACTCTTCTGCCCGCAGCTGGACGCGCTCGAACTCCAACCGGCGGACGTGGGATTCGCGGTCAAGCCGGACCTGCCTGAAGGCGGTAAAGATGCCGATGCCGATGCCGCAAAGCAGCCCGAGCACGGTCACAAGCGACGCCATCAGCACGCATATCCCGGTCCACAGCGCAATCTGGGCCGCAACCATGGACGGCAGGCGGCTGCTGAGAATTATAGCGACAAGTGCACCATTGGTAACCAGTACGGCAATTGCATTGGGGGAAGGCATACCGCCGGTTTTCGCCCAGATGGCCATGCCAAACCCGAACAAAAGCATTGGCATTGCAACCCCGGCAAACACCGCCAGATATCGCTGCAAATCGCCGCGACCTTCGGCCTGCTCGAAGCGTGCAACTTTGTAGGCGGCGCAGGTGATCGAAATCGCCGATAAAATCAGGAATTGTACAATTGCGGGCGGAACCCGCTGAGCCAGTAATGCAGTCAGCAGGACGCTGAGCAACATGGCGGGCGACATAAAAACCCACTCGCGTCCGGTCAGATAGTTGACTGTGCCATCGCCTGGTAGACCGATCTGGGTGCTGCGGCGAACTCGCGTTTGCGAACCGTTGCGCAAGGGTTTCGTCGCCGCAGCCTGTGCGCGCAGGGGCGCCAGGTCAGCCCGCGCCGACGGCTCGCGCGGCGGCGCGGCCTGAATGTCAGACGCGTCTGGCACAGGGCGAGATGAACTCATGATCGGTTCATGCATCAAGTGCGCTTGAAAAAGCGTTAAACATAACAGGTTTGGATCAACATTGACCAAGCTTGCAGGCCGACCTTCATCAGTACGTTTCGGATGCGGAAATTTTGCTGATGGCGATTGGTTTTTGCGCGTTGGCGGCTAGAGATGGGTGAACATTGAGAAGATCGAAGCCTTTGGGAGATTCTTACCGTGCGGCACATTGCAATCATCGGATCTGGTCCCGCGGGCTATTACACTGCCGAAGCCGCACAGAAGCAGTGGGGCGAAGATGTTCAGGTCGATATCTTTGACATGCTGCCGGTGCCCTATGGTCTGATCCGCACCGGAGTCGCCCCCGATCACCAGTCCATCAAGGCAGTCTATCGCCGCTATGAAACAACTTCGTTGTCAGACAACATCCGTTTCCTTGGCAACGTTATGATCGGAAACGATATTTCTGTTGCCGAACTGCAGGAACTTTATGACGCCGTCGTGCTGGCGACCGGCGCGCCGCATGACAAGCCGGTGGGCATGCCGGGCGAAAATCTCGGCAATGTGTTCGGCAGCGCGGCCTTCGTTGGCTGGTATAATGGCCACCCGAATTTTGCGGAACTGAATCCCGACCTGTCGGGGACGAACGCAGTCGTTATCGGCAATGGCAATGTCGCGCTCGATGTTGCGCGCATTCTCGCCAAGGCCCGTGACGAATTCGCTGGCAGCGACATTGTTGCGCATGCGCTCGATGCGCTTGAATCGGCGAAAACGGAGAAAATCACTGTTCTCGGCCGGCGCGGGCCGCACCAGATCGCGATGACCCCCAAAGAGCTGGGCGAACTCGGTCATCTGGCACGCACCTCCCCGCGCGTCGATGCCGCAGATTTGCCAGAACTCGGCGAAGATGCCCTGCTCGAGCCCGGCCAGCGCAAGTCGGTCAATCACCTGCGCAGCTTCGCCGCGATCCCCGAGGGCGAGCGCGGATCCAAAGCCATCGACCTGGAATTCGATTTCTTCGCTGCACCCCGGGCCATTTTGGGTGAGCGCCGGGTGACTGGCGTCGAAGTCGAGCGCACCCGCCTCGACGATGGCCGCGCAGTCGGCACTGGCGAGACTTACGTGGTCCCCACCGATCTCGTGGTGATTTGCATCGGCTACCAGACCTCGCCGATCGCCGGCGTGCCCTTCGAGGAAAACGCCGGGCGCTTTGCCAATCTCGACGGCCGTATTTTGCCGGGACTCTATTGCGTCGGCTGGGCCCGGCGCGGACCTTCTGGCACAATCGGCACCAACAAGCCCGATGGTTTCGGGATCATCGGCGTGATCGCCGAGGATATCGGCGCAGGCGCGCGCAAGGCAGGGGGTGCAGGGTTTGACACGCTCGCGAAGGAGCGCGGGCTGCGCGTGGTGAGCTTCACCGACTGGAAGAAGATCGAGGAGGCGGAGAATGCAAGGGCGCGTGAAGGTGCGCCGCGTGAGAAGTTTGTGCGGGTGGAGGAAATGATCGGGGCGGTGGGTAAGGTCTAGGCTACACTATGGAAATCGTGTGAGCTTTGCCGGAAAATATGGCGAGTTAGATAACGACACTTTCCAACTTTGCAAAGTTCCGTTGCATCTGATCCATATACTGCTTGCTTCGCCCATTTCTCAGAAAGAGCATGAACTGCTGCATAGATCGGCATTTCTTCGCCCGCTAGCAACAGCATTTTTGCGTTTGCCTCGTTTGGCAAAGTCTTTGCAGATTCAATGTCCGATGCGATGGCAAAATACTTTTCGCGCAGTGACGCGTGCCGCCTCGCTGAAGGACCAATAGCGAATACCAATTGGAATAGCGCAAAAATCGCCACCGATATTGTCGATACAGTTTGAAGCACCTCGTCCAAAGATGACGCGACAGCACTTGCACCAGCAACCAACACCAAAAAAGTAATAGCTCTATCGACAAAGCCCAAAAAGGCCTCGCGCTCAGAATGGTAATGACCATTCGTCAGTGCTTGCCAGCGGGCATTCAAGTCTGCGGAGGGCGGGATGTCGGCCAACTAAATGTTCCAGGCTCTCCTGGTCGTGGACTATGGCGGGGTTCGGAAGGCGGACGAGGTGTTGGAGGCGGATTCGGACGGGGTGGAGGGGATTTCTTGTCAGTCATGCCCTTAAACCCGCATCGGCATCAGCACATAGAGCGCCGGGCTCTTCTCGTCCTGCCGGATCAAAGTCGGCGCGCCTGCATCGGCGAGGTGCAGTTCCACCGTATCGCCCTCGATCTGGCCAAGAATGTCCTTCAGATAATTGGCGTTGAAGCCGATCTCGAAACTTTCCGAACCATAGTCAGCGGGGACTTCTTCGGCCGCTGTGCCGTTATCCGGCGAGGTCACGGATAGCGTGATCTTGTCGTTTTCCAGCGCCATCTTGACCGCACGGGTCTTTTCGGTGGCGATGGTGGCGACGCGATCGACGCCTTCGTAGAAGCTCTTGGGATCAATGCGCAGCAGCTTGTCGTTGCCGGTCGGAATAACCCGGCTGTAATCGGGGAACGTGCCGTCGATCAGCTTGCTGGTCAGCACCACACCATTCTGGCCGCCGAGCGTGAAGCGGATCTTGCTGGCGGACAGATCGACCAGCACATTGGTACCTGAAGCTTCCTCAAGCAGTTTGCGCA